>NZ_LIQZ01000550.1 GCF_001418655.1 Streptomyces phaeochromogenes
CGACTTCATACGCCTCCCCCAGGGAATGCCGAGCCGCGGCCGACTCCCCGGCAGAGACCCCCGGAACGGACGACAGTCCGGGCGAGTACGCCGCGTTCATCACGCTCCCGAGAAGCGCGATCCCGATCCCGGCCCCGAGCTGGTACGACGTCTCCCCGATCGCCGCGGCCCCACCGGCCTGCTCCTGCGGAGCCTCGCTCAGCATCGACTCGTACGCCCCGAAGAGCGTCACCTCGAGCCCGAACCCGAGCAGCACGAACCCGGTCAGCAGCAGCGGAGCGTTGTCGTGGCTGCCCATCCCGGTCAGCGTGATCACCGCCGCGGCGGTGAGACAGAACCCGGCACAGACCATGGTCCGGGGCCCGAACCGCTGCAGCAGCTTGGCCCCGACGAGCCCCGCGGCCATCGCGGCGATGGTGAGCGGGAGCAGCCGCAGCCCGGTCTCCAGCGGAGAGAGGTCCAGCACGAGCTGGAGATACTGCGCGGCGATCAGCTCAAGACCGACCAGGGCGAGCATCGCGAGCACGATGCACCCCACGGACGTACTGAAGGCGGGCCGCGAGAACATCTTCAGGTCGACCAGCGGATGCCGGCGCCGCCGCTGCCGCCGTACGAAGGCGACGAGCAGCCCGGCGCCCACGAGAAGCGGTACCGCCGTGAAGGCGCTCAGTGGGGCCTCTCCGCCGCCGAGCCGCTTCACGCCGAGAACGACGCCGAAGAGCCCGGCCGCGGCCATCAGCGCGCCGACGACGTCCCACGGCCCGTCGCCGTCACCGGTCGACTCGGGCAGCAGCAGCCGCCCGACCGGCAGGCTGACGAGCATCAGCGGGATGTTGATGAGGAAGACCGAGCCCCACCAGAAGTGTTCGAGCAGGAACCCGCCGAGCAGGGGTCCGACGGCCGCGCCGACCGCGGCGACGGCGCTCCAGACGCCGATCGCGAGAGCCCGCTCGCGGCGGTCGGGAAAGACCTGCCGCAGGATCGACAGCGTCGCGGGCATGATCATCGCGCCGCCGACGCCGAGCAGGGCGCGCGCCGCGATCAGCACCTGCGCGCTGTCGGCGAGGGCCGCTATGGCGGATGCGACGCCGAAGAGCGCGTAACCGAGGAGGAGAACGCGTCTGCGGCCGACGCGGTCGCCCAGCGTGCCGAAGAGAATCAGCAGCGAGGCGCAGACGAGCGGGTAGATGTCGACGATCCAGAGCAGCTCTATCGCGCCGGGTGTGAGGTCCTCGGTGACGGCGGGCACGGCGACGTGCAGCACGGTGGCGTCGACGGCGACCAGCAGCAGACTGACGCACAGGACGATGAGGACGACCCAGCGGTTTGCACCGGCCCCGGTCTCCCGACGGCAACGCGCAGCGGCCGTGGTCGTCCCGGACATGTACGTACCTCCCAGATGTTCCCTCGCGTTCGGCGGATCCGCTGGGTGGGGACTCCCTGCGGCTGCGGCCCAGGAGGAGCGGTGTCCCGGACCCACGCAACAAAGGCGAGTGAGTGGTCAGGGTACGCGAGTTCCCGTCGAGGACAGGTGGCGGACCTCTCACGTTCCTTTCAGACACGTGTGGCGTGCGCCACGCTCCCCGTGGGCGAGCACGCCCCGCCGGGGTCCCCGGTTCCGGGCGGCGTCGATAATCGAGCCCGTGACCGATCTTGAAACGCCCGTCGCGCCGCCCCGTGCGGGACCCGCCTGGCGCCGTGCCGCGCCCGCTCTCCTCGGATACGCGGCGGTGCGCGCGCTGGGCCTGGTGACGCTGGCCGTGTGGAGCGCGGCCCGGGACAAGAGCCCTCACCAGTTGCTCTCCGCGCGCTGGGACTCCCTCTGGTACACGCGGGTCGCCGAGCTCGGCTACGGCTATGAGGTGCGGCTGCCCAACGGGGACGTGCACTCGAACCTGGCGTTCTTCCCGCTGCTGCCCTGGCTGGAGCGGGCCTTCGCGGCGGTCACCCCTCTCTCCCACGCGGACGCGGGCCTGCTGGTCAGCGCGCTGGCCTCGCTCGCCGCGGCCTGGGGGATCTTCGCGGTCGCGGACCATGTGTACGGGCGCCGGGCCGGGATCTGCGCGGTGCTGCTGTGGGCGGTCCTGCCCGTCGGCATCGTGCAGTCGATGGCGTACAGCGAGTCGCTGTTCACGGCGCTCGCCGCCTGGTCGCTGTACGCGGTCCTGACCGGCCGCTGGCTGACCGCGGGCCTGCTCGCGTCGCTGGCCGGCCTGACCCGCCCGGTGGGCGCGGCGGTGGTCGCGGCCGTCTGGGTGGCGGCGATCGCCTCGTTCGTACGGGAGCGGAGCGTTCCGGCGCGGACCGGCGCACCAAGATGGCGGCGCGCCCTGGCGATGCTGATCGCGCCCTTCGGCGCCGCCGGCTACGTCCTGTGGGTCGGCCGTCACACGGGGAAGGGTCCGCTGGGCTATCTCGACGTCCAGGCGGGCTGGCGCAACGGCTTCGACGGCGGCTACGCCTTCGCCCGCTTCGTCGCCGACAAGTTCACGTCGTTCCCGTCGGCCCTCGCCGGACTCGCGCTGATCATCGGGGTCGGCCTGCTGGTCTGGCTGTACGTGATCTGCGTACGGCAGCGGCAGCCGTTGCCGCTTCTGGTGTACGCGGGGGTCGTCACCCTGCTCGCCCTGTGCGCGTCGAGCTACTTCGGCTCGAAACCACGCCTTCTGCTGCCCGCCTTCCCGCTGCTGCTGCCCCCCGCCCTGGCCCTCGCCCGGCTGCGAACCTCCAGGTCGGCGTGGGTGCTGGGCGGTGTGGCGGTGGTCTCGGCGGTGTACGGCGCCTTCTGGCTGAACGGCTCCGGCCCGCCGTGATCACCCAGGGTGGCGGGTGAGCGGCCGGAGAAGTGCGTGCGAGCATTCGGTGAACGAATTCAAAAGCGTCCCAAAACTTCACATTGGAATGATCAATCGAATGGAAGGAAGAGCGGACGAGGGATTCCATAATCCAAGGAAATAAACGCCCTCCTGAGAGCAATCCCACATCACATCGTCATCACAAAGAGGGTGCTTCGGCCTGGAACACAGCTCACTCGCTGTAACGTCGATTGAGTGCGTACCGAACGAAAGCTGACTCGTCTGGACCGGGTCTTCGCCCGGCTGGACCGTGAGCCGGAACGACCGGCCCACATCGACGTGCCCAGGATGAGCCGGCACCGAGTGGTCCTCTTCGCGTCCACGCTCGCCTTCTACGTCGCCATCGTGTGGGCCATCGTGATCACGTCGTGGCTGGTCCGGTTCGACTGGCAGGTCATGTTCTTCCGGCCGTACCAGCAGTGGCCGGAGATCCACGCGTTCCTGGACTACTACGTGGTGCTGGGCCAGCGCGGCCCCACCGCCGTGATGATCGCGGCCTGGCTGGGCTGGCGTTCCTGGCGGCAGCACACCCTGCGCCCGCTGCTCGTCCTGGGCGCCTCGCTGCTGCTGCTGAACATCACGGTGGGCGCCGCGAAGCTGAGCATGGGCCGTCTCGGTCCGCACTACGCGACCAGCGTCGGCTCGAACGAGATGTGGCTGGGCGGCGACATATTCCCTTCGGGCCACACCGCCAACGCCGTCGTGACCTGGGGCATCCTCGCCTATCTGGCCTCGACGCCGCGCGCCCGCCGCTGGCTGTCGGCCGTCTCCGCCGTGGTCTCCCTCGGCGTCGGCCTGACCACCGTGTACCTCGGTACGCACTGGTTGAGCGACGTGGTGCTCGGCTGGGCCGCCGGCCTGCTGATCCTGCTCGCGCTGCCCTGGTGCGAGCCGCTGATCGCGCGCGCCGAGACCGGGATCTTCGACCTGCGCGACGCCTGGCGCAACCGCCGTCGCGGCACCGCGCCCGCTCCGGCCGCCCCGGTGGGTGCCCCCGTGGCGCTCTCCCCGCTCGACAGCCCGGCCGGCGACGAGGAGCCCGTGGTGCGCGAGCCGGTGGCCGCCTCCCGGCCGCCCCGGCCGCAGGGCGGCTACCTGGCGCCGGGCCCGCATCTGGCCCGCTCCGAGCGCACGCCTGTCACGCCCATCGGAAGCCGCAGACCTCCGCAGTCGGACCGAGTGACACGTGGCACCACCTCGGCCCGCCCCCTGACGGGCGGCTGAGCAAGGACTACGGGGCCCGGTACGCACACACCACGCCCCGCGCATGGCGAAGGCCCCGGCTTCCACGGCCGGGGCCTTCGCCATGCCTGCCATGCTTCACGATGTGCGGGCTTCACGGTGTACGGACGGCAGGTGGCGGGTCAGCCCTTCCAGCAGCGCGTCACCCGGCCGTCGGCGACCTCGAAGTTCAGCCGCCCCGAGAGGTACTCCATCGTGATGATCGCGCCCGGTGGCAGCGACCGCACCGTGGACCAGCCACGTTCACGGGCCAGCCGCTCTGCGCCGCCCGCCTCCAGTCCGACGTACGCGTCCGGGGTGTCCGAGGGCTCTGCGGGAGGAGTGGGAATCGGTGCCATGCCGCCACGTTAGGCGGCGGAATGCGGCGGCGGAACCCCGGACCCGCCACCATCAGTCACCGGTCCCTCTCCGGTCACGCTTCTGTCACAGGACAACGACACCCGTTTCGGCCGCCGCGACATGAACTGCTGCACATCGGACCATCACACGTACGAGCGGTTCCGCCCGCCTTCGAACGTAATTCGGGAGCACCCGGGACCACCGCGACGGCGGCCCGAATATCAGGCCGGAAAACGCGATGCCGACCCCGCTTCCGCGCCTTTCCTTTCCGATTCCGGGGTGTGTTCCAGAAGCTGACACACCATAGGAAATACATGGCTCAAGCACAGGACCACGCTTCAGGAGGCCGTACGCCGTCCTTCCGGCGCGGCCCGCTCCAGCGTCCGGGTCAGCCGGTCCCGCGCGGTCCTGATCGCCTCGACGAGCTCGACGGGTTCCAGCACCTCGAACTCGACGCCCATCAGCATCACGTGGATCACCATCACGTCGAGGCTCGCGGCCCCGGTGCGCAGGATGCAGCTGCTGTCGCTCTCCGCCTCCAGCGTCCCGGCCGAGGGCGAGATCCGCTGGGCCGCCTCCTCCTTCGGCACGAGCAGCCGGACGACCGCGTGCGTGGCGTAGGCGCGGACGGACACGCCCTTGGACACATACGCGGCCAGGTCGTCGGCGGGCGCCTGCCGGGGCGTGAAGCGCGGTCCGTGGGGCGGCTTCGGCGTGACGCGGTCGACCCGGAACGTACGCCAGTCGTCGCGGTCGACGTCCCAGGCGACCAGGTACCAGCGGCGCTCGGTGCACACCAGGCGGTGCGGTTCGACCGTGCGGCGGGTCGAGGAGCCGCCGTGGTCGCGGTACTCGAAGCGCAGCCGTTCCGAGTCGCGGCAGGCGGCGGCCAGATCGGTCAGGACGGCCGGGTCGACGGCGGAGGGCTGGGGGCCGCGCAGCATCGGCACGGTGAAGGCGTTGAGGGCGCCGACCCGGCGGCGCAGCCGGTGCGGCAACACCTGTTCGAGCTTGGTGAGGGCGCGTACGGAGGTCTCGCCGATGCCCTCGATGCCCTGGCCGGCGGCGGTGCGCAGGCCGACGGCCACGGCGACCGCCTCGTCGTCGTCGAGGAGCAGCGGTGGCAGTTCGGCGCCCACGCCGAGCTGGTAGCCGCCGCCCGTGCCGGGGCTGGCGTTCACCGGATAGCCGAGTTCGCGCAGGCGGTCCACGTCACGGCGGACCGTGCGCGGGGTGACGCCGAGGCGGTCGGCCAGGGCCGAGCCCGACCATTCGCGGTGCGCCTGCAGCAGCGAGAGCAGACGCAGGAGTCGTGCCGAGGTCTCCAACATGAATCCGAGTCTGCCAGGCATTGCGGACAGTAGTTGTCCGCAAGGGTGCGTACCTTTCGAGACATGGCAGACAACAGCGCAAGCGAAGAGATCCGCCCCTTCCGGATCGACATCCCTCAGGCGCAGCTCGACGACCTGCACACCCGCCTGGACCTCACCCGCTGGCCCGACGAGCTCCCGGGCGCGGGCTGGGAGTACGGAGCCTCGCTGCCGTATCTCCGTGAGCTGGCCGACCACTGGCGGGGCGCCTACGACTGGCGCAAGCACGAGGCGGCCCTGAACGAGATCCCGCAGTTCGTGACGGAGATCGACGGCGCGCAGGTGCACTTCCTGCACGTCCGCTCGCCCGAGCCGGACGCGGTGCCGCTGATCCTGACGCACGGCTGGCCGGGCTCGATCGTGGAGTTCCTCGGCCTGATCGGCCCCCTGAGCGACCCGCGCGCCCACGGCGGCGACCCGGCCGACGCCTTCCACCTGGTGATCCCGGCCATCCCCGGCTTCGGCTTCTCGGGGCCGACGAAGGACCGCGGCTGGAACGTCGGCCGTACGGCCCGGGCGTGGGCCGAGCTGATGCGCCGGCTCGGCTACGAGCGGTACGGCGCCCAGGGCGGCGACCTGGGCGCGCTGATCTCGCCCGCGCTCGGCCGGGTCGCGCCCGAGTCGGTGATCGGGGTCCATGTGAACGCGGCGTCCGTCGGCTTCATCCCGCTCGGTCCCGTGGCCGAGGACGTCCAGGCCGAACTGACGGACCGGGAGCGGCAGAGCCTCGCGGCCATCGGCCGGTTCACCAGCGACGGCTTCGGCTACAACGTCCTGCAGTCGACCCGCCCGCAGACACTCGCGTACGGCCTGACCGACTCCCCCGTCGGCCAACTCGCCTGGATCATGGAGAAGTTCAAGGAGTGGACGCACTCCTCGGCCGAGCTGCCCGAGGACGCGGTCGACCGGGACACGCTGCTGACCAACGTGATGCTGTACTGGCTGACCGGGACGGCCGGTTCAGCGGCGCGGATGTACTACGAGAACGGCCACAGCGGTGACTGGTTCCCCGTCACGCGCTCCGAAGTGCCCACCGCCGTCGCCAACTTCGGCGAGGACGTGGCGATCCGACGCTGGACCGAGGAGACCAACACCGTTGTCCGCTGGACGGAGTTCGACCGCGGCGGGCACTTCGCGGCCCTGGAGGTACCGGAGTTGCTGACCGGCGACATCAGGGAGTTCTTCGGCTCACTGCGGTGAACCCACCGGGGTGACCGTCACCGACAGGTCGTTGTCGCTCGTGTAGTACGGCCCGGCCTCCGCCGGGCCGTACACCGTCCCCACCGTGACCTTCGGGTAGCTGAAGATCGGCTTCTTGTCGGCGATGTCGTCGAGCAGCCGGGCGATCCGTACCCGCGGCCCGGTCTCCCCCACCGGTCGCAGCCACAGATCCCAGACGCCCTCCGTCAGCTCGGAGTAGGCCACGGTGAGACCGAACCGGGCCTGGTCCAGGGTGACTTCGGCCCGCACCACGGTCTCCGGCTCCGCACGGCGGCGCAGTTCGGCGTAGGCGTCGGGGCTGAGCTCGACGCCGTACACCTGGCCCCGTACGGCCAACTCCTCCTTTCCGATGCGCAGTTCGCCCGCCTCCGCATGGGGAGCGCGCAGCCAGCTTCGGACGGAGAGGTTGCCGTGCTTGGTGCCGTACGGGATACGGACGGCGACATGGCCGCGGGCACCGCTCGGCACCCGGTCGACCAGCGAACGCAGGTCGTTGAGGCCGGGTGCCAGGCGCTTCGGCTCACCGTCGGCGACCTGGACGTAGGCGTCCCAGCGGCCCTCGGGCAGCTCGACGCTGCTGGGCAGCGCGGCACGCAGCCGGCCGTCGGCAGCCGGTGTGAGCGGCAGCCGGACCTCCCGGACGCCGTCCCGGTGCCGGAGCACGAGATGCGTGTCGCCGGCCGCGGCGTCCGGGCCGGGGTCGGTGATGTCGAAGGTGAGCCCGCCCGCGGAGTCGGCGATGCAGTCGGCACCCGGAGGCATGGTCACGTCCTTGTCGGAGTGCCGGTGCGAGGCCTGCGGAGCCACCGTCATCATGCGGAGCTGTCCTTCCCGAGTACGGTCCGTCCGGCATCCCGGACGGCATACGCACCGCCGAGCAGAGCGCCCCGCGTGCGATGCAGTGAGCCGCGCATCCGGCCGATCTTCGAATCGCCGCCGCGCGGGACGAGACCGGAGAAGATCGACTCGTAGCGTTCGGCGATCCGGGCGGGGTCGAAGCGCGCGGAGTCCTTGAGTGCGGCGTGCGCCATCCGCTGCCGCAGCTCGTCGTTGTTGATCAGTTCGAGCAGTCCGTCGGCGATGGCCTCGACGTTGCCGACGGGTACGAGACGTCCGTCCACACCGTTGTCGATGATCTCCCCCGGGCCGTGCGGGCAGTCCGTGGAGACGACGGGCAGGCCGCAGCGCATGGCCTCGACGATCGTCATGCCGAAGGACTCCAGGCTGGAGGTGACGGCGGCGATGGATCCCTTGGCCCACTCCGGCTCGATGGGATGCGCCGGTCCCATCAGTAACACGTGGTTGTAGAGGCCCAGTTCGTCGATGAGCCTGCGCAGCTTGTCCTTCTGCTTGCCGCCGCCGTAGATCCGCAGCCGCCAGTCGGGCCGCTGCCGGCGCACCCGGTCGAAGGCCTTGATCAGCAGGTCGTACCGCTTGACCGGGGCGAGCCGCCCGGCCGCCACGACCCACTTGCCGGATCCGTCCGCGGGCTCGATGCCGGGCGCGGGCACCGGGTTGGGCACGGCCTCGACGTGCACGCCGGGCAGCCGCATCTTCTTGCCGTACGCCCCCGCGTCCGCCTCCGTGGTCGTGGTGAGCGCGTCGAGCCGCGGGTAGGCACCGCGCAGTTCCGTGCGCAGGGACTCCGAGTGGGTGTCGAGCGTGAGGTGCTCCTGGCCGACGCGGAGCGGCCCCCGTCTGGTCTCGCGGGCCAGATGCACGTTCAGTCCCGGCCGGGTCCCGATCACCACGTCGGAGTCGGCCTTCGAGAGGTGGTCCGCGATACGGCGGTCGGTCAGAGCGCTGTACTGGTCGTAGCGGACCTCCCCTCGGGGAAAGACGCGGGCCGGAGTCCGGTAGTCGGGGTCGTCGCCCTCGTATCCCGGGCTGTTCGTGCGGATGTCGACGAGGTGGCGCACGCGCACGCGTGGATCCGGTGCGAAGACCGGCTCGTCACGGTGGCGGAGTACGGAGACGATCTCCACGTCGTGCTGCTCGGCAAGGGTGTTCGCAAGGTTGTACGTCGTCCGGATCGTCCCACCGATTCCGTAGGCGTTGTGTATCAGGAAAGAGATCTGCATGCGTCCCCGTATCTCCGGCTCATCCAGCTACCTGTGGGTTAGACCGGGGAGTTGGGGTGATGGTTGGGCTTGCTTACCATCCTGTTCCCGAACAGTTGCGCCATCGGTAGCCGGATAGGGGAACCTTTTGGCGCCGGGACGCATCAGGGCTTGTAGGACAACTGCGGCACGTCGAAGCATTCGTCGTTCATGTCGCCCTGACTCACCCATCCGTCGGCGTCCTCCCAGCGGGCCACCGAGAGGCAGGTCCTGCGGGTCTTCGGGGGTTCGGGCAGGCGCTCGTACCGGACGGGCAGCAGCAGACCGTCGGCCGTGTACGGCTTCCCCGTGTCCATGAAACGGTCGACGCACGCGCGCGTGACGCCCGTTTTCGCGCAGGACCTGGCCGCGTCCGTGAACCACATCGCGGCGGCCCAGCCCTCAAGCTGCCACTGGGAGTGGCTCTTCAGGTTCTTCGTACCGTCCCGGAACTCCCGTACGGCCTCGTGGTCCGTGGCCGTGGCCGGGTCGTCGTAGTTGCGGCTCGAACCCGTCGCCCACAGGGCGTTGCGGCAGCGCGGCGCGTCCTTGTAGTCCTCGCGGACGGTGGAGTTCCAGTTCTGCACGTTGGTGACCTTGGCCAGGACGTCGGCGCCGACGTCGTCCATCGCCTTGCACAGCTGCGCGTTGCCGTAGGTGTCGATGGCGTCGAAGACCACATCGGCGCCCTGTTCCTTGAGGTCGGCCGCCGCGGCACGGAAGTTGGGCAGCGCGAAGTCGACCTGTTCGGTGACCACCTTGTAGCCCTCGGCCTTCAGGCCCTGGGTGACGAGCCGGGCGTACGCGGCCGACGCGGACTGGTTGTAGGAGACGACGGCCGCCGTCCGGGCGCCCTGCTCGCGCTTGAAGTAGCGGTAGATCTCGGTGCCGCCGTACAGCTTCCCGTCCCAGCCGGGCTTTCCGTCACGCGGGGCGAGGCTGCCGTAGATCCCGTACAGGTGCGGATAGGTGTCGTACGCCGCGCCGATGGGCTGCCCGCCGATGTCGGGCACGCGCGCGCGTGACACCCGGGAGGCGCCCGCGTAGTCGAGCGCGCTGGTGGCGACGAGGGCGACCACCTTGTCCTCGTCGACGAGCTTGTGCACGCATTCGTTGTTGCCGACACCGCTGCCGCCGTCGTCACAGGTACGGACGTCGACCCGGCGGCCGTCGATGCCGCCGCGCGCGTTCAGCCGGTCGAAATAGGCCTTCGCGCCGTCGCGCGGCCCGGTGAAGGTGTTGCCGCCGACCGGGCTGGTGGCGCTCGTGATGATGCCTACGCGCAGGGGTTCCGCGGTGCCGCTCCGCGTGGGCGTACGGCCCGGCCGGTCCTCGAAGTCGCTCTCCGGGAGACGGCTGCCGCAGGCCGTGCCCACCAGGAGCAGCAGGCCCGCGACAGCACACTCAG
This sequence comes from Streptomyces phaeochromogenes, assembly GCF_001418655.1. GTDB lineage: Bacteria > Actinomycetota > Actinomycetes > Streptomycetales > Streptomycetaceae > Streptomyces > Streptomyces phaeochromogenes. The sequence goes on from NZ_LIQZ01000550.1 coordinate 10,535, forward strand.
CAACCCGGACCCGGCGACGCATTGCCGCTCAGCCCGACCAGACCGCACAGCGTCTTGACGGACACCTTCCACGTGTCGTCCTGCTCGACGGCGGTCCCCGCGGCGTTCGGCATGACCGTGGCGCCCTTCAGGGTGAGCGTGTACGTCACGTTCGCCGCGGTCGGCGCGGTGAACTCGACCTGGTCGACGGTCGCCTCCACCTGCCCGCCGCGCTCGTCGCCGCTGAAGCTCTCCAGGACCTGCGCCATGTTGTCGCCGTTCTCCAGGACGGCCTGTTTGTCCTTCAGGGGGACGTCGGGGTCGAAGAACTTCTTCCAGTTCTCCTTGATCTCCTTCTCGGCCGCCGCCGGATCGTCCGGAGCGCTCGCGCTCGGACTCGGCTCGGTCGTCGTGGGCTGCTCCACGGAGGGCGAGGGCGGAGTCGTGTCGTCGCCGCCGCTGTCGTCGCCGCAGGCCGTGAGAGCCGAGGCGAGGACGAGTACCGCCACCGCCAGCCCTCGGCCTGTCCCCCGCCTGAGGTCACTCCCGAGAACCATCTGGCTCACCACCGGGTGTCGGTCCGGGCCAAGTGCGCCCGGAGCTTTCAGGGTCAGCTTGCAGAAGGCATAGTGCAAGTCCATCGGCGGACTTGGAAGACAGCCGGACACATGACATGGGAGCCCCCATGCGAACAGCTCGACTGCGGACCGTGCACCCCGTCCTCTGGGCCGGGTGGGCCGCGCTCGCCGCGGGAGCGGTGCTGTGCGTCCTCGGCTGGTACGGAATCTCCGGCGAGCGGTTCGCCGAGCGCCAGCTGCCCTACCTCGCGTCCTGCACTGTGCCGGGAGCCGCGCTGATCATCACGGGCGCGGTGCTCCTCACCCACGGCAGGAACGCCCTCGCGGCGGCCCGCGTCGAGGAGCTGTACGGGCTCCTGGTGGCCGCCGATCCCGCCGACGCCGACGAGTCCGGGCAGGCGGCCTCCGCGCCCGTGGCCGTCAGCGGGGACCTCCTGATGGTGCCCGGCGGCACACTGTGGCACCGCGCGGACTGCCCGCTGGTCTCCGGGAAGACGGAAGCCCTGCCGGTCGACTCACGGGTCCTCGCGGGCGGGGAACTGGCCCCCTGCCCGATCTGCGAGCCCGCCGCCTCGGACGCCCGGTCGTCCGGGGCGGACGGCTGATGGCCGATGGCGTCTTTGACGTACGACCTCACGCTCGCCGGGCTCTCCGTCGGCAGTGCCGCCGCGCTCACCGGGATCGGCCTGGTCGTGACCCACCGGGCGACCGGCGTCCTCAACTTCGCGCACGGCGCCATCGCCATGGTGTGCGCCTATCTGCTGTGGCAGCTCACGGTCGAGTGGGACTGGCCGCTTCCGCTCGCCGCCGCGCTCACGCTGCTCGTGGTGGCCCCGGGCATCGGCATGGCGCTGGAACGGTTCGTCTTCCGTCCCCTGTCCGTCCTCGGCAGCGACCCGGCGCAGACCCTCGTCGCATCCATCGGCGTGTTCGTCCTGCTCGTCGGCGGCGCGGTGCTGATCTGGGGCCCGGGCGCACGCTCGGACGCGCCGACGCTCGTGTCGGCGGATCCCTGGGGACAACTGGCCGTGACCCTCGTGCTGGCCGTCGGCGTCGGCGCGGTGATCCGCTGGACCCGCTTCGGCCGGGAGCTGCGGGCCGTCGTCGACGACCGGTCGCTAGCCGTCCTGGGCGGCATCGACGCGGACCGGGTGGCCGCGGCCGGCTGGGCCTTCGGCTCCTTCACGGCGGGCCTGACGGGCGTGCTGCTGGCCCCGTACGTACGCCTGGACCCGTACGGCCTGCCGCTCCTCGTGATGGAGGTGGTGGCGGTCGCGGTGGCCGCCCGGATGCGGAGCCTGCCGGTGGCGGTGGTCGTGGCCCTCGGCATCGGGGTCGCCCAGAGCCAGCTGACGCGGCTGCACCCGACGGGCTGGCGCGAGCCGCTGCTCCAGGCGGTGGGCGCGAACCTCTTCGTCGTCGCCCTGCTGGTCGCGGCGCTGGTCCTGCCGGGCATCGGCACGCGGGACGCGCTTCCGCGCACGGCGAGCGCCCGGGTGGCGACCCCGCCGGGCGCGTGGATCGTGGCCGTGGTCCTGTTCCTGCTCCCCCTGGGCTTCGCGGGCTCGGACCTGCACACGTCCGTCCAGGTCCCGGCCCTGGGAGTCGTCCTCCTGTCCCTGGTCGTGGTGACGGGCCGCGGCGGCCAGATCTCCCTCGGCCAGGCGGCGTACGCGGGTCTCGGCGCCCTCTTCACCGCACTGCTGGCGGCCGGCCGCTTCCCGGGCCTGCCGGAGCTCCCCGAACTGGCCGCGCTCGCGGTGGCCGTCCTGCTGGTGGCGCCCCTGGGCCTGCTGACCGGCTGGCCCGCCATCGGCCGCCACGGCCTGGCCCTCGCCCTGGCCACCTTCGCGGTGGGCGTCGGCGTCAGCCGCTTCGTCTTCGCCCAGCCGTACGCGACCTCGGGCCTGACCCTGGGCCGCCCGGCGGGCTTCGACGGCGACCGCGCCTACTACGCGCTCGAACTCGTCCTCCTCGCGGGCGCGTTGCTGGCCGCCCACGCACTGCGCCGGGGCCGTACGGGCCGGGCCCTGGCGGCGATGCGCGACCACGAGGCGGGCGCGTCGGCGGCGGGCGTCCGCGTGCCGGCGCTCAAACTGACGGCCTTCGTGGCGGGCGCCGCGCTGGCCGCGCTGGGCG
>NZ_LIQZ01000551.1 GCF_001418655.1 Streptomyces phaeochromogenes
TCCCGGGCCCCTCCCGTGCGCCGTACCTCCGCCGCCAGGAGCACGCAGCACACGGTCCCCACCACGCCGACGCCGCCCACGACCGTGCTGACCGCCCAGAACTCGGCAGCCGCACCGGCGAGCGCCATGCCCACGCCCTGGATCGTCATCAGCCCGGCGGTGTGCACGGTCATGGCCCGTCCGCGCAGCTCCTCGGGCACGGCGTCCACGAACCAGCGGTCGAGCCCGAGGGTGTACGCGCCCGCCGACCCGGCGAGCACCAGCACGAGCAGGATCCAGCCGAGGCCCGGGTGGAAGGGGTAGAGGAGGAGCGGCAGCAGTCCGGCGCCGGCCAGGGGCAGCACGATCCGGGAGCGGGCCGCGGGAGACAGGGCGGCGCCGGCGTACAGCTCCCCCGCGATCGTCCCGACCGGCATCGCGCACATCAGCAGCCCGATCCAGACCGTGCCGACCCCGGCCTCGTCCGCGTACGCGGCGGCCAGTGCCTCGGGCGCCACGACGAACATCGGCGGCACCCACAGGAGCAGCAGCAGCGCCCGGATCCGGCGGTCGGCGAGGACCTGCCGGGCGCCGGAGAGCGAGTACCGCACCAGGGCCCCGCCCCCGGCCCGGGCCGGCCGGCGCCGGGTGCCCAGCCGCAGAAGCAGCGCCGAGGCGAGGAAGGTGCCCAGCGTGACGGCCAGTGCCCCGCGCGGCGACACGACGGTGAGCAGGACACCGCCGAGCCCGAAGCCCACGAGTACCGCGCTCTGCGACACGATCCGCAGCAGGGAACGCCCGAGCACGAACAGGTCGCCGTCGCCGAGGATGTCGGTCAGCGTGGCCATCCGTGTGCCACTGAACACCGGTGACACGGCCGCGATGACGCACCGCAGCACGAGCAGCGCGGCGACGGGTGTGGCCGGCAGGGCCATCAGCGCCGCACATCCGGCGCACACCAGGTCGCAGACGACGAGCACCCGCCGCGGCGGGAACCGGTCGGCCACCCCGGACAGCAGCGTGCCGCCCACGAGATAGGGGAGGAAGCCCAGCGCGAACACCAGGGCGCTGAGCAGCGGCGATCCCGTCAGCCCGTACACGAGCACGGTCAGCGCGATCTCGCTGACGACGACGCCGAGCAGCGAGAGGGCGTGTGCGAGGAACACGGCACGGAACTCGCGTACGGCGAAGACGGGACCGTAACCGGTCTTCTCGGGTGCGGGCAGCGTCGTGGCGCCCCTGTTCTCTTCCGGCATGTCCCGCAGCGTGCCCGCGCACGGGTCGACCGCCGTAGAGTTTCGGTGTCAGCCGAATCTTCGGGACCGACCACGGTGGGAGGGTCCGTGCCGTTCCATCTGCGCTTCGGCGAGGACGACCTCCTCCGGTGCCGCTTCGCGGTGTCCCCTCTGTGGGAGACCCAGGAGGCGGTCCGTACCCTCAACCGCCCCGAGCGGCACGGGTATCACGCGCACTGGCTCCGTCGTACGCGTTCGGCCGCGGCGGAGCTCGACCTCACACTCCTGTGGCTGCTGATGCCCCAGCGCGGGCACACCCCGGACTGGCTGGGGCCTCCGCCGCTCGGCCCCTCGGCCACGTTCGACGAGGAGATCGCGGCGGTTCGCGGTGCCGATCCCGAGGCGGCCCGCGAGGACACCGCGCTGGCGCTCGCGGACACCCCGGGCGCCCTCGAATCCCCGCGCGGGCGTGCCCTGCTGGCCGACCCGGTCCGCATGATCCAGGAGCTGACCGACCTGCTGGCGGCGGCCTGGCGCGCCCTCGTCGAGCCCGACTGGCCACGGCTGCGCGCCCTCCTGGAGGCCGACGTGGTCTTCCACTCGCGCCGCCTGGCCGAGGTGGGCCTGGGCGGGCTGCTGTCCGAGCTGGACCGGCGGTTCGCCTGGGACGCCGGCACGCTCACGATCGACGTGAAGGGCGAGCACGTACGCGAACTCGGCGGCCAGGGGCTGGTGTTGATGCCCAGCGTCTTCTCCTGGCCGGATGTGGTGAGTGGCTTCGAACCGCCCTGGCAGCCGACGCTGGTCTACCCGGCGCGCGGCATCGGGGGCCTGTGGGCCGAGCCGTCCGACCGCACGCCCGAGGCGCTCGTACGGGTCCTCGGCCGCGGCCGGGCCACCGTCCTGGCCGCGCTCGACGACCCCGCCACCACGACGGTCCTCGCGCACCGCCTCGGCCTCGCGCCCTCGTCGGTGTCGGCGCACCTGTCGGCGCTGCGCGACGCGGGCCTGCTCGTCTCGCGCCGGTACGGACACCAGGTGCTGTACGAGAGGACGCCGCTGGGCATCGCGCTGGCGTCGGGCGGCGCCTGACGCCTCGACACAAGCCTTACAGGGGGCGGCGGCCCACGGTGTCGCACCCCTGCCGGTCAAGTCCGTTATGTCACGATAGTCGGACATCGTCACTGACCGTCACCTTCGCCCAAGGGGGCAGGATGTTCCGGCAGACCCGTACCCGTACCCTCGCGGCGCTCGCCGTGCTCGGACTCGCGGCGGGCTGCTCGTCCGCGCCCGACGCCGACACGACCACCACCGCCCGTGAGACGTACCCGCGGACGAGCCCGGCCGCCGGTTCCCCCTTCTGGGTCGACCCGGCGAGCCCCGCGGCCCAGCAGGTGCAGCGGTGGGAACAGCAGGGGCGCGAGCGCGACGCCCGGCTCCTGAAGCTCATCGCGGACCGGCCCGCCGCGATCTGGCCCTCCGCCGAGCGACCCGAGCCGAAGATCAGGGAGGCGACCGCGGCGGCGGCCCGGGAGGGGCGTACCGCGGTCTTCGTCGCGTACGACATCCCGCACCGCGACTGCGGACAGCACTCGGCGGGCGGGGCGTACGGCGCGGACGCCTACCGGGACTGGATCGACCGGTTCGCGCGGGCCGTCGGCGACAGCGAGGCCCTGGTCGTGCTGGAGCCGGACGCGGTCGCGCACATCGTGGACGGCTGCACCCCGGGCGAGTACCACGCCGAGCGCGAGCAGATGCTCTCCGAGGCGATCGTGCGGCTGAAGCGGCAGCCGCGGACGAAGGTGTACCTCGACGCGGGCAACCCGGCCTGGATCCGGGAGTCCTGGAAGCTGGTCGAGCCGCTCAGGCGCGCGGGCGTCGCGAACGCCGACGGCTTCGCCCTGAACGTCTCCAACTTCCAGACGGACGAGACGACGAAGGAGTACGGCCGCCGGCTCTCGGAGGACCTCGGCGGCAAGCACTTCGTCGTGGACACCAGCCGCAACGGCAACGGCCCGCTGGACGGCGACCCCTCCCAGGCCTGGTGCAACCCGCCGGGCCGGGCACTGGGCACCCCGCCCACCAAGGAAACCGGCGACCCGCTCGTGGACGCCTACCTGTGGATCAAGCGGCCAGGGGAGTCCGACGGACAGTGCCGCGGGGGTCCGTCGGCGGGCCAGTGGTGGGCGGACTACGCACTGGGGCTGGCCCGCAACTCCAGCTCGTAGCAGGCGACTTCACCTTTCCGCCCGCTCCACCTGACCTGGGCCCGTTTCACCTGCCCTGGACCCGCTTCACTTGACCTGGACCCACTTCGCCTCGGACGACGTCCCGTCCGTGTCCGTCACGAACAGCATGTACCAGCCGGGCGGCACCAGCGTCCGGTCCTTCGGTACGTCCACGGTGACCGAGTCCTTCGTCTTCGTGAGCCCGAGCGCGATGGACCGCTGCTCGACGTCCGTCGTGTGGGTGACCGCGCTGGGCCGCATCAGACGGGCGTTCACGATCCGGTCCGGATGCCGGGTCGCGAAGGTCGCACGGCCCTCGCCGTCCACCTCCTGCGGACCGTCGCCCAGTACGGGACGGGTCTTGGCGTTCTTGTGCAGGGTCGGCGGGGTGTAGATCTCCATGCGCTGCTCGAAGTGGCCGAGCTTGGTGTTCTGCTGGTCGTCGAAGAGCGGGTCGGAGCCGAACGTGGCGACCCGGCCGTCGGGCAGCAGCAGCGCCTCCGAGTGGTAGTTGCGGCCGACCCTGGGCGAGGCGGCCGAACGGAACGAGTTGGACTTGGGGTCGTAGAACTGCGCCTTGAGGATGTTGCTGGCGCTGCGCCCGCGGTAGTCCGAGGAGCCGTTGGACGTGAACACCGAGTCGTCCGGCATGATCACGCTGTTCAGGTAGCGGGTGCCCTGCGGCAGGTCGGGGCCGTCCTCGAAGACGGGGTTGTCCTTCTTGAGGTCGATGACCGCCGTGCGCGAGGTCGCCTTCTTGGACTCGCCGACGCCTCCGCCGCCGAGGATCATCACCTTCTGGTCCTGGGCCGGGGGCAGCAGCAGGGACGCCGACGTCTCCGTCTGGTCGGTGTCGCTCAGCCCCGGCACCTTCTCGAACTTGTTGGTCTTCAGGTCCCACAGACCGGGTTCGCGCCCCATGGTGGCGGGCCCGTAACCGGCGTTCGAGGCCGGGTAGAAGAGCTTGCCGCCCTTGGTGAGGAAGAGGGCGGGATAGGTCGGGAAGTAGTGCTTGGGGCCCGGGGTCCACTTCTTGGTCTTCGGGTCGTAGATCTCGTTGTCGCCCGGGTCGATCACCCCGACGTCGTCGAGCCCGGAGACCGCGAGCACCCGCCCGTCCTCCAGACCGACCAGCGTCGGATACCAGCGGGCCTTGCCCATCGGCGCGACGGGCACGTACTTCTCCGCCGTCGGGTCGAACTCGTACGCGGCCTTGATCCCCTGGAAGTCCTGCTTGTCCATGGTGATCTTCTCGGAGAGGCCGTACGTGTTGGCCGCCTCCTTGCCCTTCAGGCCGAGGATCTCGTACTGGGCCTGCTTGTCCGTGACCGACCGCGGCCCCTGCTTGGTGGCCTCGACGAAGACCCGGGCCTCGCTCGCGGTGACCTTCGTCTTCCAGGGCTGCATCACACCGGCCCTGTTGTACGTGATCTCCTGAGTGCGCTTGGCCTTGGGGACGGTGACGTCGAACCTGCTGACGTACTCCACCCCGGTCGGCGAGCGGAACCGGGTGCCCTTCTTGAGGACGACCGGCTTGTCGGGGTTCTCGTTCTTCACGCGCATACCGCCGCCGGCCCGGTCGACCTCGCCGTCGAGCAGCTCGTAGCGGGCCGTGCCGCCGGCCACCAGCATTCTGCCGCTGGGGAGTTGGGCGTGCCCGGCGCAGAAGAAGTCGTCCGGGGTGGGGATCTTCTTGAAGGTGTCGGTCCTCGGGTCCCACAGGACGGTATCGAAAGAGCCCTTGTCGAACTTCTTCTGCTCGTTGCCGGAGCCCGCGACGATCAGCACCTTGCCGGTGTGCAGGAGCGCCGCGTGGATGGCGTTGGTGCGGAACTCCCTGGGAATGTCCAGGTGCTTCCAGGAGCCGTACTTCGCCTTGTAGCCGGGCTGGGCGATCTTGTACTCGTAGTACTGCTCCGAGGCGAAGCCGATCGCGGCCGGGGCGTTGAGTCCGGCGAGCAGCGCTACGCCGCCTATGCCGAGCAGCCTCTTCTGGGTTTTCTTCGAAGGGCGGTAGGCCATGGCCTAGTTACCTCCTGTCGTACCGCTGGAGACCGTCCCGCTGGGGAGCGAGCCACTGGGAACCGTGGCGCCGGCGCTGAAGACCGGCGCGGGTGCCGGCTCGCCGTCCGGGACCCTGGCGACGGCGGGGGTGGCGACGCGCTGCCGGGCCCGGCGTGCCTGGTACCGGGTGCCGAGCCACACGCCGACCGGGGCGAGGGAGATGGCCAGGGCGAGGACGGCCCAGGTGCGCATGGCCGCGTGCGTGTGCCCGAGGACGAACGACGCCACCAGCGATGCCGTCAGGACGGCCGCCCAGAAAAGGTGGATCCGGAACGTCAGCACCCGGTCGGGGCTGGCACCGCCGCCCTTCGGGGTGACCACGAAACGGCTGGGGCGGCGGACCACGGCCGCGCCGAGCGACTTGAGGTAGATCGGCGCGGAGAGGGCCGACATCGCCATACCGGCGAGGCCGCCCGAGCCTTCCGGTTCGTGCGGGGAGACGTTGTGCCGCCGGTTCCAGAGATAGAGGCCGATCTGGAGGGCGGCGGCGTCGCTGTAGAGCATCAGCCACATGGACGCGGCGACCTGCGTGCCGGACGCGCCGAACCACAGGAACAGCACGCAACTGAGGATGCCCAGCAGCCAGTTGACGGCCGTCATCGGGTAGTAGACGAGCATCATCGTGTACGAGAACAGCCGGCCGGGCGGCATCGTGAAGGGTGCCTTCCAGTACTGCTTGAACAGCGTCTCGTACGTGCCGCGCGACCAGCGCATCTGCTGGGTGAAGAAGTCGGTCCAGGACTCGGGGCCCTCCCCCACGGCCAGCACGTCGGGTGTGTAGACCGACTGCCAGTGGTGACCGGTCCTCGGGTTCTTGTGCCGGTGCAGCTCGAACCCGGTGGCCATGTCCTCGGTGATGGAGTCGTACAGCCCGCCGACCTGCCGGACGGCCGCGATCCGTACGACGTTGTTGGTGCCGACGAACATGGGGGCGCGGTAGCGGTTGCCGGCCCGCTGGATCAGCGCGTGGAACAGGAACTGCTG
>NZ_LIQZ01000552.1 GCF_001418655.1 Streptomyces phaeochromogenes
GCGGCGGGGGCGAGAAACTACTCCCCGGGCCACTCCGGTCGGCGCTTCTCGTTGAAGGCCGCCACCCCCTCCGCCCGGTCACCGGAGAACGCGACCGAGCGCCACGCGGCGTCCTCGATCTCCAGACCGGCGCGGAGATCGAGCCCGTGGCCGAGCCGAAGCGCCCGCTTGGCGGCCCGCAGCCCGACGGGTGAGTTGACGGCGATGCGGCCCGCAAGGGCCAGCCCCTCCGCACGGGCCTCCCCCGCGGGGACCAGGACGTCGATCAGACCGAGGTCCGCCGCCTCCGCCGCCTCCACCCGCCGCGCCGAGAAGATCAGCTCAGCAGCCCGCGCCGCACCGACCCGCCGCGGCAGCAACTGCGTACCCCCGCCCCCGGGAATGACCCCGACGGACACCTCGGGCAGCCCGACCACCGCCGTACCGTCCGCCACGATCAGATCGCAGGCCAGGGCCAGCTCGAAACCGCCGCCCAGCGCGAACCCGTGCACGGCGGCGACGGTAGGCATCGGCAGGTCGAGTACGCCGGTGTACGCGGCACGCGCGAGCGGGCGCTGACGGACCAGCTCGGCGTCCGTGAGGGAGTTGCGCTCCTTGAGGTCGGCGCCGACGCAGAAGGCCCGCTCGTGGGTGGAGGTGAGGACGACCGCCCGGACGTCCCGGTCCGCGGCCAGCGCCTCGCACGCGGCGGCGATCGAGCGGGCCATGTCCGTCGACACGGCGTTCATGGCCTTGGGCCGGTCCAGGACGAGCTCGGCGACGTACGACGACGTATGGCGTCGCACCACGACGTACTCCCCGAACCGCTGCTCCGCGGCTTGCTCGGACATGAGGCCCTCCCGGTCACGGTTCACGGTTTACGTTAACGGCGGTTAACTGCTCTGCGTCCCGATCATTCCAGCCGCCCGCCCCAAGGGAAAGTCCCGCCCCGGACCCCTGTTCGCCGCATCAATGTCCCAAATCATTACAAACATACCTAACCTGGAGTGATGGGCGGTGACGATGTGCGGTTGAGGGCCGTGGTGGGGCTGGCGCAGGGCATGGCCGCCGCGCACGCCCCGCGGGAGTCGTGGCGCGCTGCGGCGGCCGGAGCCTGCCGGGCGCTGGGCGGGAGCTTCGCCGCGCTGTCCGTGTGGGAGCGGGAGCTCGGGCGGCTGCGGGTCCTGGCGAACGTGGGGGAGCGGGCCCGGGACGAGGAGGAGTTCCCGGAGGACGAGGCCTATCCCGTGCATCAGTTCCCGGAGATCACGGAGTTCCTGCACGAACGCTGGGTCGGGGGCGGCGGGCCCAACGCCTGGGTGGAGACGGCCGACGGACCGGCCGCGGGGCACGCCGAGTACTGCCATCAGCGCGTCGCCGCCCTGCGCAGGCGTGGCCGCGGGTGCTGTGTCGTCGCGCCGATCGTCATGCACGGTCGCGCCTGGGGCGAGTTGTACGTCGCCCGCCCGGCCGGCGCCCCCGTCTTCGACCGTGCCGACGCCGATTTCGCGACCGTCCTCGCCTCCGTGGTCGCCGCCGGGATCGCGCAGACCGAACGCCTGGAGGAGGCCCGCCGCCTTGCTTTCACCGACGCCCTCACCGGCCTCGCGAACCGCCGTGCCGTGGACATGCGCCTCGACGAGGCCATCGAACGCCACCGCGCCGAGGGCGTGGTCGTGAGCCTCGTCGTCTGCGACCTCAACGGTCTCAAGCGCGTCAACGACACCCGGGGTCATGCC
>NZ_LIQZ01000553.1 GCF_001418655.1 Streptomyces phaeochromogenes
GGCGGCGGGGGCGAAAAACGTTCGGGTCAGCCCATGTGGGCCCCAGGCACAGACCCCGCCTCCCCCTGGCGCCCCGCGTCGACCGCGAAGGCCGTGACGACGAGGCCCGCCAGGAACATCCCCGCGGCGGCGACGAACGCCATCGTGTATCCGTGCGTCAGCGCCTCCCCCGCACGCGACACAAGCCCGAAGTCCTCAGTCGCCAGCCCCCGGTAGAGGGACGCGGCGGCATCAGGCACCTTGCCATCGGCAGCCGACGTGGAGATCGTGGACAGCACCGCGAGCCCCAACGCCCCACCAACCTGCTGCGCGGTGTTCAGCAACGCGGAAGCGACCCCGGTGTCCAGATGGTCGACCCCGCTCACCGCCCCGAGCGTCATCGGCACGAAGCTCAGGCCGAGACCGAGCGCGGTGACGAACATCGCCGGCATGAGATGGGCGGCGTACGACGAGTCCGCCTCCAGCGTCGCGAACCACCCCATGCCCACCGCGGCGACCAGCAGCCCCGGCCCGGCGATCAACCGAGGTGCGAAGTGCGTGACCAGCTTGGAGCTGACCCCCGCCGCGGCGGCCATACCGAAGCTGAACGGCAGATACGCGAAGCCGGTCTTCACGGGGCTGTAGCCCAGGATGAGCTGCATGTAGAGGGTCAGGAAGTAGAACGTGGCGAACATGCCCGCACCGATGAACAGCATGGTGGCGTACGAGCCGGTGCGGTTGCGGTCGCGGAACAGCCGCAGCGGCATCATCGGGTGCGAGCTGCGGGCCTGAAGGACGAGGAAGACCGCCAGCAGGACGACGGCCGCGGCGAAGGACGCCAGGGTCGCCCCGCTCGTCCAGCCGTGTTCGCCGCCGCGGGTGATGCCGTAGACGAGGGCGATCAGACCGCCGGTGCCGGTGATGGCGCCGGGCACGTCGAGGCGGCCCGGGTGGCGTTCGGCCTCGACGAGGGTGCGGGTGCCGGCCAGGACGGCCAGGCCGATGGGGATGTTGATGAAGAACACCCAGCGCCAGTCCAGCAGATCGGTGAGCGTGCCGCCGAGCAGGAGCCCGACGGTGGCGCCGACGCCGCCCATGGCCGCGTACACGCCCATCGCGGTGTTGCGGGGCTTGCCCACCGGGAACGTGGTGGTGATCAGGGCCAGCGCGCTGGGCGCGGCGAGCGCGGCGCCGACGCCTTGGAGGATGCGGGCGCCGATCAGCAGGCCCTCGTTCGGGGCCAGTCCCCCGAGCAGGGAGGCCAGGGTGAAGACGATGATGCCCACCTGGAACATGCGCCGGCGGCCGAAGAGGTCACCGGCCTTGCCGCCGAGCAGGAGCAGTCCGCCGAAGGCCAGCGCGTACGAGTTGACGATCCAGGCGAGGTTCGCGTCGGAGACGCCGAGGTCGGTCTGGATGGCGGGCAGGGCGATGTTCGTGATGGTGGCGTCGAGTACGACCATCAGCTGGGCCGCCGCGATGACGACCAGGGCGAGGCCGAGGTGACGGCCTGGGGGTGGGGTGCCGGTGCCGGTGCCGGTGCCGGTTTCCGGGCGTGCGGGAGTGGTGACAGCTGTGCTGTCCGCAGACATGGAGGAACTCCAAAGGGATGGGCTGAGAACCGAAGCGAAAGGGCGCGCTGGGTCGACGGTGAACGAGAACACCCGCGGTGCAATCCGAGCGGGGCTGCCGTCCACGGCACGCCTGCCTGACTCGGGACGAAGCCCAAACGTAGCAGTCGATTTCCGCCGGGAAGGGCGAGAATCCGCATTCTCAAAATGTGGTTCTTCTCCCCCTTGACGGGCGATATTGATTGTGGGCACCGGGGAAATTCAATTCCGCCTTCAGTGCTCACACTCCGAGCCGTTCTGTCAAATGCGGGCAGGGTCAGAGGCGGTGTCGTCCCTGGTCGGAAGGGGTGGGCGTTCTCCGGCGGGAAACACCGCCCACCCTCTCCCGTGATTCACGGACCCTTTGCCGTGCGCCCTTCTGTGAGCCCTTCTGCTGCGGACTGCTTTGTCAGTGGGCCGGATTGGCGGGGGCCAGGTGGCACATCGTCGGCTCGTCGAAGATCTCGGCGAGGTCGCAGGCCAGATCGTCCTCCCAGTCGGCGGCATCGGCGGCATCGGCGGCGTCTGCGCCGGTCCAGTCCTCCACGGCCGTGACCCCCTGCTCCTTCGTTTCCGACGGCGCCACCTGAGCCGCCTGTGTCAGCTGTGTCATCTGTTCCACGGGCAGCTTCGGCGGGGCCTGGAGCCAGCTTTCGAGGGGGCGTTCCGTGTAGCTCTCGACGCAGGCGACGATCGCCTCGCGGAGCGTGCCGGTTTCGGTGAGCCCGGTGAGCGCGGACCAGTCGGCGGCACACGGGTCGGGGGAGGGCTCGGGTACCGGCAGGGGCGCGGCCGGCGCCACGGCACCGGCACCCGCACCGGCGTCGGCCGTCAAGGCCGTCGCGGCCATCACGGGCGTACCGGCCGTCACGGCCAGGCAGCCGGCCGCCAGAAGCGGTATGAGGCATCGGGAGAGCGTGCGCATGGGGACTCCAGAGTGAGTGTGGACACGAGCGGGACGAGCTGCCTGGTCCCGGCAACTGCTCCCGGCACCTCTTCCCAGCAACTTCCGAGAGGCGCGCCACCGCAATCCGTACGCGGCCGAACAGGTGCCCGTACTGACCCGGACGTGGTGTTCTGGCCGCTTCCGACCAGGTCCGCCCCACCCTCGACCCCCTCGTACGACGAGCGCGTGGACCCCTGCCCGACGGATTTCCCCTACATCACCCCGGTCTCTCCACAGGTTTCTGTTGCGATCTCGTTAGCAGTTACTCCTTGACGCACCAGGAACCCCGACGTTGGCTTTTGTCACCTGGGCCCGCACGGTTGCGCCCTCGTCCGGAAGGCACCCGAAAGTGAACAGCGCCATACGTCGCACCGCCGTAGCCGTCTCGGCTTCCACGATGACCCTCATGCTCGCCGCATGCGGAGCACTTGACGGGAGCAGCGACGGCGACGAAGCGAGCCCGACCAAGGGCGACGACATCACCGTGGGGCTGCTGCTGCCGGAGAAGTCGAACTCGCGCTACGAGAAGTTCGACTACCCGATCATCAAGGAGAAGGTCGAGACGCTGACCGGCGGCAAGGGCAAGGTCGTCTACGAGAACGCCGAGCAGGACGCGGCCGAGCAGAACAAGCAGCTCGCGCGGATGGTGGCCGACAAGGTCGACGTACTCCTCGTGGACGCGGTGGACTCCAAGGCCATCGCCTCCGGGGTGAAGCAGGCCAAGGAGGCGGGGATTCCCGTCATCGCGTACGACCGGCTGGCCGAGGGGCCGATCGACGCGTACGTCTCGTTCGACAACGAGGCGGTCGGCCAGGTGCAGGGCCGGGCCCTCGTCGACGAGCTCGGCGCCGGCAAGTCGCAGAAGATCGTCATGATGAACGGCGCGGTGACGGACCCGAACGCCGCCCAGTTCAAGGACGGCGCCCTCGGTGAGCTCAAGGGCAAGGTGACCATCGCCAAGTCGTACGACACCAAGGAGTGGAAGCCGGCCAACGCCCGGGCCAACATGATGGCCGCGATCTCCGCCCTCGGCGCCGACAACATCGCCGGGGTCTACTCCGCCAACGACGGCATGGCCGGCGGCATCATCTCCGCGCTGAAGGCGGCCGGGGTCACCAACCTGCCGCCGATCACCGGCCAGGACGCCGAACTGGACGCGGTGCAGCGCGTCGTCATCGGCGACCAGTTCATGAGCGTCTACAAGCCGTACCCGCAGGAGGCGGAGACCGCCGCCGAGATGGCCGTGGCCGTCGTCCGCGGCTTCGGAATCGAGTTCGACTCCCTGACCCCCGACAAGGTCACCAGCCCCACGAAGAAGAACATCCCGGCCAACCTCCTCCAGGTCTCCGCCCTGACCAAGGACACCATCAAGTCGACGGTCCTCCAGGACGGCATCTACACGGCCGAACAGATCTGCACGGCCAAGTACAAGGCGGCCTGCGACTCCCTCGGTATCAAGTAGCACCTTGTGCGGTGCGCGGTCGACGCGCGTAACCGGGACGGTTCAGGGGGTTTCCCACATCTGTGGAAAAACCCCTGAACCTCTCGGCCCACGGGGCCCGGGAGGTCATGCTCTCCGGAGTTCACGACACCCGGGAGCTCATGCCACCCGGGTGAACTCCACCGTCACCTCCGGCGGGCCCCCGGCCACCCCTCGGTAGATCCCCTTGTGCGGGGTGACGTCGTCGTAGTCGCGGCCCCGGCCGACCACGACGTGGGACTCGTTGGCGCGGGTGCGGTTGGTGGGGTCGTGGCCGGTCCAGTCGCCGGCCCAGTACTCGATCCAGGCGTGACTCTGGCCGGCGACGGGGCGGTGCAGTTCCGCGTCCCGTTCGGGGTGCAGGTAGCCGGAGACGTAGCGGGTCGGCAGGCCGAGCGCACGCAGGAGCCCGGCCGTCAGGTGGGCGATGTCCTGGCAGACGCCCGCGCCCTGGTCCCAGGCCTCGGCCGCGCTGGTGTTCACGCCCGTGGAGCCCGGGATGTACGAGACCCGGTCGGCGACCAGGTCCGAGACCGCGACCGCCGTCTCGTGCGGGTCCAGGCCCGCGGCGGCCGTGCGGGCCCGCTCGACCAGCTCCTCGGGGACGGCCGTACGGGAGGTCTGCACCGAGTGTTCCAACAGGCGGGAGTTGGCCACCCGCTCGGCCACCTCCGCCCAGGTCGGGGCCGGTGACAGATCGGCCGGCGGTGACGTCTCCACCAGGCTCACCGCAGTGATCGTCAGATCCTCGTGCGGCTCCATCAGGTCGAAGCCGGTGACCTGGGTGCCCCAGTAGTCCCAGTACGACCAGGTCGGGGTGGACGGGTTGACCAGGACGCGGGCGTCCAGCGTCGTCTGGCCCGGCAGCGTCAGCGGGGTCATGCGGACCTCGTTGTGGGAGCGGACCGCGGCCTGCGCGTACGAGACGCGGGTGACGTGCCGGATGCGGAGCCGACGGGTCATCGGCGCGTTCCCGTTCCTGTTCCCGTTCCCGCTCGCGCTCGTGTTGCCGTTGCC
Organism: Streptomyces phaeochromogenes; assembly: GCF_001418655.1. GTDB lineage: Bacteria > Actinomycetota > Actinomycetes > Streptomycetales > Streptomycetaceae > Streptomyces > Streptomyces phaeochromogenes. The sequence continues at coordinate 5,033 of NZ_LIQZ01000553.1, forward strand.
GTTCGGGCTCGTGTTCGCGTTCATGCTCACGCTCCTTCCTGGGCCCACTCGACGGGCCCCTGGTACGGGAAGAACCTCTCCGCGACCGCCTCGGCGGAGGCCATGCAGGACGTCTGCAGTTCCCGTAGCAAAGACGGGAGTACGTCCTCCAGAGCCGTCGAGTCCAGGTACTCGAGGCGGGTACGCATCCTGCCGATCGGGCGGCGCGCCGGATCCTGGCGCGGGCGGCCGAGCGCCGCCAGGCACTCCTCCGCCGTGGTCAGCGAGTGCAGCACCGACCGCGGGAACTCCCGGTCCATGATGAGGAATTCGGCCACCCGGGCGGTGTCCCCGAAACCGCCGTACACCCGCGCGTACGCCTCGTCCGCCCCGCTCGCGCTGAGCAGCGTCGGCCAGTCGGGCGCGTGCGCCGCGTCCAACACCCGTACGGACAGCAGCCGTACGGTCATGTCCACCCGCTCCAGGCTCCTGCCGAGTACCACGAAACGCCAGCTGTCGTCCCGGCTCATCGTCGAGTCGGCGAGCCCGCAGAAGAGCGCGGCCCGCCGGCGGACCAGCTCCAGATAGGCGTACGGGCCGGTGCGGCGGGCCGCCAGCCGCTGGTCGGCGAGGGCGTGCCAGGTGGAGTTGAGGCACTCCCACATCTCGGAGGACACCGCCTCGCGGGCACTGCGCGCGTTCAGCCGGGCGGCGCCCAGGGCGCCCTCGATGGAACAGGTCGAGCGGGCGTCGAAGGCCAGCTGGTCCAGGACCTGTTGCATGTCGACGGGGCCGGTGCCCGCGTCGACGCCGAGGATCGCGTACAGCGAGCGGCAGGCCACGTCCTCGTCCCGCCAGGGGTCTTCGAGGAGCCGGTGCAGATACGCGTCGAGGATGCGGCCGGTGGCGTCGGCCCGTTCGACATAGCGGCCCGTCCAGGTCAGCGCCTCGGCGATGCGGGAGAGGATCACGTCGTTCACGGCCGTACCTCCTGCTGCGTGTGCGGCTTGAGCGGCTAGGGCGGCTTGAGTTGCGGACGCTCCGTCGTGCGGGGGTGTCATTGCTGCTGCGCCCCTTCCTGCGGGACGAGACGGTCGCCGTCGGGGCCGAGCTGGCGCGGGGCGACCTCGGGCAGCGGACCCGAGGGCTCCGCGACCGGACCCTCCGCCGGGCCCTCCGCGAGTACCCAGGTGTCCTTGGAGCCGCCGCCCTGGCTGGAGTTGACGATGAGGTTGCCCTCCTGGAGCGCGACCCGGGTGAGCCCGCCGGGCAGCACCCACACATCGCTGCCGTCGTTCACGGCGAACGGCCGGAGATCGATGTGCCGCGGAGCCATCCGCTCGCCCGCGAGGGTGGGGGAGGTGGACAGGGCCACCGGCCGCTGGGCGATCCACCCTCGAGGATCGGCGACGACCTCTTTGCGTACGCGATCGAGTGTCTGCCGGTCCGCGTGCGGTCCGATGACGATGCCCTGTCCGCCGGCCCCGTCGACCGGCTTCACGACGAGCTGGTCGAGCTGGTCGAGGACGGCTTCCAACTGCCCGGGTTCATCAGGGCGAAACGATTCGACATTGGGGAGGACCGGTTCCTCGGACAGGTAGTACCGGATGAGATCGGGAACGTACGTGTAGAGGAGCTTGTCGTCCGCGATGCCGTTGCCCACCGCGTTCGCGAGTGTGACGTTCCCGGCCTGGGCGGCGTTCATGATGCCGGGGCAGCCGATGACCGAGTCGGGCCGGAAGTGCAGCGGGTCGAGGAAGTCGTCGTCGAGCCGCCGGTATACGACGTGGACGGGCATCTCGCCGCGCGTGGTCCGCATCCACACGCGGTTCCCGCGGCAGACCAGATCGTGCCCCTCCACCAGCTGGACGCCCATCAGCCGTGCCAGCAGGGCGTGTTCGAAGTAGGCGGCGTTGCTGGGACCGGGGGTGAGCACGACGACGCGCGGGTCGCCGACGCCGTCGGGCGCCGCCGCGCGCAGCGCCGCGAGCAGCCGCTGCCCGTACCCGTCGACCGGCAGGACGTGCTGCTCGGCGAAGAGCGAGGGGAAGATCCGGGTCATCGCGCGGCGGTTCTCGATGACGTACGAGACCCCGGACGGCACCCGGACGTTGTCCTCCAGGACCCGGAAGTCGCCGGCCTCGTCCCGTACGAGATCGATGCCGGCGACGTGGATGCGTACCCCTCCCGGGGGTTCCACGCCGTGCGCCGCCCGGTGGAAGTGGGGCGAGTTGAGGAGGAGCCGCCAGGGCACGACCCCGTCCTCGAAGGCCCGGCACGGCCCGTACGCGTCCGCGAGGTAGGCCTCCAGAGCCCTGACCCGTTGAGAAACCCCGCGCTGTATGAGATCCCATTCCAGCGCGTCCAGCACGCGCGGCACGAGGTCCAGCGGCCAGGGCCGCTCCTCCCCCGCGAACGCGTACGTCACACCCCGGTCCGTGAACGACCGGGCCATCTGATCGGCCCTGAACCGAAGTTCGGCCGGTTCCATCGGTTGAAGTGCCGCCAGCACCGGCTCATAGGCGGTCCTGACCTCACCCGGCCGCTCAAACATCTCGTCCCACGCGTCGGCCAACGCGTATGCGTCAAATATGTCCGCCATGGCCTGACGTTAAGTGCGATACGTAACGTGCCGATCACTCGACGATTTCCGGCAGCTCACACAAGTCGCTCGTCTTCTCCTTGTCCTCGCGCGTCGCATCCGCGCCAGGCCGTCGGCTTCGCGACCGCCATCAGCTTGTTGCAACGAGCCATGCTGGGGTGGGGGCAAAGGCGTATCAACTGGGACGATAGGGGGTGCGGGCTCGTCGAAGCCGTGTTGCGGAGGCGGTGGCAGCCGCGCATAGTTGCGCTCCGGAAGAGGCTTGAACCGGGGGTTGAGGAGATGGCCGGGCACGGGAAGGAAGCGCATCCGCACGGTGCTGACCGCCTGTGCGAGGCGGGGGACCGGGTGTACTCCCGGGCGGTACGACGCGGCCGGGTGTCCCGCGAGGACGCCGAGACCGTGCCCTGCCTGGTCGAGCTGGCGCTGCTGCACCCCGACCCCGACGACATGGGCTGGCTGGTGCCGACCTCGCCGCAGGAGGTCATGACACGGCTGCTGCGGGAGATGCACGAGCACGTCGTGGCGACGCAGTCGCGCATGGGCTCGGCGGTGTCCGCCTTCGAGTGGTACGCGGCCCTCGGCGGCAACGCCCACTCGCGCGCCGAGGGCGTGGCGATCCGGGTGCTCGACGGACTGCCGCGGATCCGGGCCGCGATGGACGAGGCCACCGAGGCGTGCTCGTCCGAGGTGCTGGCCGTCCAGCCGGGCGGCATCCGCCGCGAGGACGAACTCTCCGAGGGCCTGCACCGGGCGATGGCACTGCGCCGCCGGGGCGTGCGCATGCGCGACCTGTACACGCATGTGGCCCGGCACGGGCAGGGCCTGCTCAACTACATGGAGCTGATGGGCGACTCGGCCGAGGCCCGCACCCTGGACGAGGTCACCGAGCGGCTCATCGTCTTCGACCGCACGGTCGCCTTCATCCCCGCGAGCTCCGACCGCACGATCGCCCTCGAACTGCGGCATCCGGCGCTGGTGGACTACCTGGTCACCGTCTTCGAACGGCTCTGGCGCCTGGCTATCCCGCTGACCGCGCCCCTCCCGGACACGGGCATAGAGGGCATCACGCACCGCGAGCGCTCCATCGCGGCCCTGCTCGCGGAGGGCCACCAGGACGCGGTGGTCGCGGAGCGGCTGGGCATCAGCGTCCGTACGTGCCGCGCCCACATAGCCCGCCTCTCGGAGACGCTGGGCGCGGCCAGCCGTACGCAGTTGGGTGTGCGCATAGCCCAGGCCGGCCTCGACGGCCCGCCCCGCGACCCGGAACTCCAGCCCCTCACGTCTCCCGGTCCCGGGCTTCCAGAATCCCCGACCGACCGATGAGATAACCGAGCTGCGCGCGACTCTCGCTGCCGAGGGTGGCGGCGAGTTTGGCGATATGAACGCGGGCGGTACGGATGTTCAGCCCGAGCCGGTCCGCGATGGCCGCGTCGGTGTGGCCTTCGACGAGGAGGGCGGCGATGGCGTGCTGGCGGGGGGTGACGCCGTTGAGGGATGGGGGGTGTACGGCTTCGGGGTACATGGGGGTGGCGAGGCGCCAGAGGCGGTCGAAAGTGGTGACGAAGAACGTGATCAGCGCCGGAGTGCGGACTTCCAGTGCGACCGTACGGTCCTTGCTCGCCGCGACGAACGCCACAGCGCGGTCGATGACCAGTAGTCGCTCAGTCACTTCGTCGAGGGTGCGCGCTTCCACATCGCCCCGGAGCAGCTCGTAGCGGGCCACCACCGGAGGCGTGTGGCGGACGGGGTGCTGGTAGAGGGTGCGGATGCGGGCACCCCGATCCAGCAGTGCCTGGTCGCGTTCCAGGGCGGTGCCCAGGGTTTTGGCGGCCAGGCCGTTGTGCGGCTGGATCGCGAGCAGCTCCTCGCTCGCTTTGGCCAGGGCCTCCGTGATGGCCAGGTCGATCTGTCCTTTGCCACGGAGAACCCTGATCGTGGGGGCGTCTGTCACCGCCGTATGGCTGCCCTCGATCCGCATCAGTGGTTCGAACGCTTCGGCCAGCCGAGTCTCCCGTCGCCGTTCCTCCGCGATCCGCTCGTTGAACGTCCGAAGGAGCCGGGGCAGCGCGACGGTCGGTGCCGTGGGCACCAGGCGCTTCTCGTCGTCCGTGTCGGGGTGCAACAGGCCGAGGTCGAGCAGACAGGGAGCAGCCTCGCCATCGACTCCGCGCACACTGCCCTCGCGCAGGGCTCGGGCGTAGAGACTCATACCCGCCTCGCACAGCTCCTCGGCTCCGTGTGCGTGAAGCTCACGGTTCTCTCTGGAGGACATGGTCAGTGATCCTGCTCCAGGATCCCCGACTGCGCTATGAGAAAGCCGAGTTGGGCCCGGCTGCCGCTGCCGAGGGCGGTGGCCAGCTTCGCTATGTGGGCGCGGCAGGTCCGTACGTTCATGCCGAGGCGGCGGGCTATGGCCTCGTCGACGTGGCCTTCGACGAGCAGTTTGGCGATGGAATGCTGGATGTTGGTGATTCCATCGGCGGCGGTCTCGTACGGGGCGCCGGCGGTCAGCGGGACTGCTCGGCCCCAGACGAACTCGAAGACCTTGACCAGGTAGCGGACCAGGCCCGGGTGACGGAGCTCCAGTGCAACCTGCTGGTCGTCACGGGTGGGGATGAAGGCGACGGTCTCGTCGCAGACGATGAGGCGCTCCACCAGCTCGTCGATGGTGCGGTACTCCACCTTGCCGTCCGAGAGCTGTGCCACGTAGGCCAGCCTCTCGGGGTTGTAGCGGGCCGTGTGCTGGTAGAGGGTCCGGATTCGCACTCCGCGCTCTATGAGAGGCCTGTCTCGTTCCAGTCCCTGAAGGAGGCTGCGTTCGGACCCGCGGTCGCTCGGCTGAATCGTGAGCATCTCGGCCCGGCACTGGGCTGTGGCCAGGTTGAGCGCCGCGTTGATGCGATCGCCGCCCTCCAGCACTGTGATCGAGTGTGTGGGTGCCGCTCCTTGAAGGCTGAGCGCCATGAATGGCTCAAATATGTCTGACAGCTCGACCGACAGCCGTCTGCGCTCGGTGATCTCGCGCTCAATCGGGTTGAGCCGCTGCGCGAGGGCGACCGACGGTGGTACCGGGCGCAGCCATTCCGCATCGTCGGGATCCGGGTGCAGGAGCGCGAACTCCATCAAGCAGGGGGCGGGCTCCACATCCGCACGGGCGATACGTCCTGTGCGGAGAGCGTTCGTGTAAAGACGGCCACCTTCCTCACACAGTTCGGTCACCGGATGGGGATGTGTCGCCTTAGTCCCGTTTGTTGCCAAATCTCCACCCCCCAGGGTCCTGAACGTGCAGGAACATGATGCATCGATTATGTGGTCACCACGTGCCCGAATGAGCCATCGTCGTACTCGACGGGGGAAGACGGGACTTTCAAGTGAGGACGAAGCCGACTATGCGTAAGACAATGCTTCGCTCGGTGCTTGTCGCCGCCTTCTCTGCCGTCGTGGCATTCGGAGCTTTGGGTGACCTCTCCGGCGCGAAGGGTGATCAGGCCGACAGTCACTGGCCGGCGGCAGCGGTGGACGTCGTGGCCGCTCCTGTCGACTCCCACTGGCCGGTGGTCCCGGTGAACCCGGGGGTTCCGGTGGACGATGGTTCCGGGAGTTGACGTGACCACTCCACCCGACGACCGCTCCTTCCGCCGAGAAATGGCCACCGCGTACCGCTCCGGCTGGCACTTCATCGATCTGGCCACTGCTGTCCCCCACAGCGGTGACTCATTGATGGTGACGGTGTTCGGGGAGCCGGTCGTGGTGACCCGGGACGAGGACGACGACGTACGGGCGTATCGGTGTCTGCGACGGCCTCGGGGGGCGCCGCAGCCGGTACGGTGCGCCATTCGGTACGGAATGATCTTTGTGAACCTCGACCAGCGTGACCACCGGCTGGTCGAGCCGGAAGCCCCGGACGTACGAGCCATCTCAGCCACCCCCCGCAGTGCCTGACGCGATTCCCCCGTCGTTGTAAATCGCTCAGGCGCTTCCCCCCGCAGCGGCGTCACCGTGACCTGAACACGGTGACGCCGCTGCAGTTTCCAGGCATATTTCAGGTCATCCACCGGTTTCCACAAGGGCTGAAACCAGCCTGGTACCTGACTGGTGCCCCACTGTGCGCGCACCTCGCACCCGTTTCCCGTCAGTCGCGCGGTCAGTCGCGCGATCAGCCGTGCCCCAGCGCCGACGTCAGCGCGATCTCGACGACCACCCGGGACGGGTTGGGGGACGGGGTCCGGCCATAGCGCTCGGCGTACCGCCGTACCGCCTCCGCGACCCGCACCGGATCCGTGGAAACCGTCGCGCGCCCCTCCAGCGTCGCCCACCGCCGCCCGTCCACCTGGCAGACCGCGACCGGGACGCCGTCGGGCCCGCCGGCCTGCACGTTCCGCACCTTCGTGCTGGACTTGTTCGCGATCACCCGAGCGAGACCGGCCTCCGGATCGTATGTAACCCCGACGGGCACCACATGCGGCGTGCCGTCGGGACGGAGGGTGGTCAGGGTGCACAGGTGACGTTCCCGCCAGAAACCGAGGTACGTGTCGTCGGGATCGCGCGGGTTCACGGGGTACGAGGCCATGGACGGGAACTTAGCCGCTGAACCTCGCCCGCACCTTCTTGAGCGGAATAGACTCAACTTTGTGTACGTTGGTTGGGTCAGGCCGACCTGGAGCACATGTATGTGCAGGAGCACGAGGAGGAGAACGGACACGTGGACGCCGAGCTGACCAACAGGAGCCGGGACGCGATCAACGCGGCCAGCAACCGGGCCGTGACCGGGGGTCACGCCGATCTCACCCCCGCGCATCTGCTCCTCGCGCTCCTTGAGGGGCAGGAGAACGAGAACATCACCGACCTGCTGGCCGCCGTCGAGGCCGACCAGGCCGGCGTACGCACCGGCGCGGAGCGCGTACTGAGCGCGCTGCCCAGCGTGACGGGCTCCACCGTCGCCCCGCCCCAGCCCAACCGCGAACTGCTCGCCGTCATCGCCGACGCCGCCGAGCGCGCCAAGGAGCTGGGCGACGAGTACCTCTCCACCGAGCACCTGCTCATGGGGATCGCGGCGAAGGGCGGCCAGAGCGGGGACGTACTCTCCCAGCAGGGGGCCAGTGCGAAGAAGCTGCTGGAGGCCTTCCAGAAGAGCAGGGGAGGGCGCCGGGTGACCACCCCGGATCCCGAGGGCCAGTACAAGGCTCTCGAAAAGTTCGGTACGGACTTCACAGCCGCCGCGCGTGAGGGCAAGCTCGACCCCGTCATCGGCCGCGACCAGGAAATCCGCCGGGTCGTGCAGGTGCTCAGCCGCCGCACCAAGAACAACCCCGTCCTCATCGGCGAGCCCGGCGTCGGCAAGACCGCCGTCGTCGAGGGGCTCGCCCAGCGGATCGTGAAGGGTGACGTCCCGGAGTCGCTCAAGAACAAGCGGCTCGTCTCGCTCGACCTGGGCGCGATGGTGGCCGGCGCCAAGTACCGCGGTGAGTTCGAGGAGCGCCTGAAGACCGTCCTGGCCGAGATCAAGGACTCGGACGGGCAGATCATCACCTTCATCGATGAATTGCACACCGTTGTCGGCGCGGGTGCCGGCGGCGACTCATCCATGGACGCCGGCAACATGCTGAAGCCGATGCTCGCCCGCGGTGAGCTGCGCATGGTCGGGGCGACGACCCTGGACGAGTACCGCGAGCGGATCGAGAAGGACCCCGCCCTCGAACGCCGCTTCCAGCAGGTGCTGGTCGCCGAGCCGACCGTCGAGGACACCATCGCGATCCTGCGCGGACTCAAGGGCCGGTACGAGGCCCACCACAAGGTGGTCATCGCGGACAGCGCGCTCGTCGCCGCCGCGACGCTCTCCGACCGCTACATCACCTCCCGCTTCCTGCCGGACAAGGCCATCGACCTCGTCGACGAGTCCGCGTCCCGGCTGCGGATGGAGATCGACTCGTCCCCCGTCGAGATCGACGAACTCCAGCGCGCCGTCGACCGGTTGCGCATGGAGGAGCTCGCGCTCGACAAGGAGACCGACCCCGCCTCCAAGCAGCGCCTGGAGAAGCTGCGCCGCGACCTCGCCGACAAGGAGGAGGAGCTGCGCGGCCTCACCGCCCGCTGGGAGAAGGAGAAGCAGTCCCTCAACCGCGTCGGTGAGCTGAAGGAGAAGCTCGACGAACTGCGCGGCCAGGCCGAACGGGCCCAGCGCGACGGCGACTTCGACACCGCCTCCAAGCTGCTGTACGGCGAGATCCCCACCCTGGAAAGGGACTTGGAGGAAGCCTCCGAGGCCGAGGAGGAGGCCGCCAAGGGCACGATGGTCAAGGAGGAGGTCGGCCCGGACGACATCGCGGACGTGGTCGGCGCCTGGACCGGCATCCCCGCCGGACGCCTCCTGGAGGGCGAGACCCAGAAACTCCTGCGCATGGAGGAGGAGTTGGGCCGCAGGCTGATCGGCCAGACGGAGGCGGTGCAGGCCGTCTCGGACGCCGTACGCCGCACCCGCGCGGGCATCGCCGACCCGGACCGCCCGACCGGCTCGTTCCTCTTCCTCGGCCCGACCGGCGTCGGCAAGACCGAACTCGCCAAGGCCCTCGCGGACTTCCTCTTCGACGACGAGCGGGCCATGATCCGCATCGACATGTCGGAGTACGGGGAGAAGCACAGCGTGGCCCGGCTGGTCGGCGCGCCGCCCGGCTACATCGGCTACGAGGAGGGCGGCCAGCTGACCGAGGCGGTCCGCCGCCGCCCGTACAGCGTCGTGCTCCTCGACGAGGTGGAGAAGGCGCACCCGGAGGTCTTCGACATCCTGCTCCAGGTGCTGGACGACGGCCGCCTGACGGACGGCCAGGGGCGGACGGTCGACTTCCGCAACACCATCCTGATCCTCACCTCGAACCTCGGCAGCCAGTATCTGGTCGAGCCGCTCACGTCCGAGGAGGAGAAGAAGCAGCAGGTCCTGGAGGTCGTACGGGCCTCCTTCAAGCCGGAGTTCCTCAACCGGCTCGACGATCTGGTCGTCTTCTCCGCGCTGAACAAGACCGAGCTGGAGCGGATCGCCAGGCTCCAGGTCGACCGGCTCGCGAAGCGGCTCGCCGAGCGGCGTCTGACCCTGGAGGTCACCGACGCGGCGCTGGCCTGGCTCGCCGACGAGGGCAACGACCCGGCGTACGGGGCGCGGCCGTTGCGGCGGCTCGTCCAGACCGCCATCGGCGACCGGCTCGCCAAGGAAATCCTCTCCGGCGAGGTCAACGACGGCGACACGGTCCGCGTGGACGCGTTCGGGGAGGGCCTGATCGTGGGCCCCACGACGGCGGCCCCCTCCGGCAAGGAGTTGTAGGGGAGTTACGACCTGGTTCCGCCTGCGGGCCGGTGGGGGGTGGGGGGGCTTGTCGCGCAGTTCCCCGCGCCTCTGAGGTGAGTGGGGCCGAGCGTGATGAGTTCGCCGCGGGTCGTTCTGGGCCGAGTGCGCAGTTCCCCGCGCCCCTGAAGACGAAAGCCAGGGGCGCAGCCCCGCTTTTCAGGGGCGCGGGGAACTGCGCGAGCAACCCCGACCGACCCGCACCCGCACAACGGCCTCCACCCACCCCACCCCTCACCCCGGCGCAGCCACCCGCACCCCCACCCGCGTACGGGTGGCTGCGCCGGCGTGAGGGGTGGGGTGGGTGG
>NZ_LIQZ01000554.1 GCF_001418655.1 Streptomyces phaeochromogenes
CACATCCACCGCACCATCCGCCACCAGCGAATGGAACAGAAACCCCTCCTGCAGAGGCTGCAGCGGAAGAATGTCCTCGACCTCCGCCCCACCGTCCTCCAGCAGTTCGATCTCGGCCTGGTCGAGTGGGACGAGGTCCAGGTCGGAGGGGGTCAGTCCACCTGCGTCGGGGGCGTCGGCGTGCCGGGCCAGACCCTCCAGAGCCTGGAACCACAACTGCGCCAGCTCCCGCACCTCCGCCTCGGACAACACCCCGTCCGCCCACGCCCAACTCGCCTGCAACCGCGGACCCTCGGCCAGGTCATACGTCACCGCATTGACCTCCAGCGCATGCGCCAACGGCAACCCCGCATCAGCGCCGCCGCCCACCATCCCCGCCCGCGCACTCAACCCCCACGCACCATCACCACCACTGGTGAACCGGCCCAGATAGTTGAACCCCAACTCAGGCCGTGCCCCGGCCGCCAACTCGGCCCCAGCAGCCGGGTCCAGGTAACGCAGCACACCGAAACCGACCCCGTCGTCCGGCACCGCCCGCACCTGCTCCTTGACCAGCTTCAACGCCCGCCCACCGGCCACACCACCGGCACACACCTCATCCCACGACACCGCACCCGCACCCGCGTCCAGCCGCACCGGATGAATCGACGTGAACCAGCCCACCGTCCGCGACAGGTCCACCCTCGCCGCCTCGAACCGGCCATGCCCCTCAAGATCCAGCAGCACACCCGCGTCCGCGTCCCGGCCACGCCGCCGCTGCCACTCCTGCACGGCCAACGCCAGACCCGCCAACAACACATCGTTCACACCACCGTGGAACAACGCCGGAACCCGCGTCAGCAACGCCTCCGTCAGCTCGACCGACAGGGACAGTTCCGTCACCCGGCGGGTGGTCACCGTGTCCTTCGCCGCGTCCAGATCCCGCGAACCCAGCGGCCGGCCGGGCTCACCGACGATGCGACGCCACAGCTCCAACTGGCCGGTGTACGTTCCCTGCTCGGCCTCTTCCCGCAGCCGCCGCGCCCAGGTCCGGAACGACGTCGCCACCGGCTCCAGCTCCCGGCCCTCCGAAGCCGCCTTCAGATCCTCCAGCAGAATCCGCCACGACACCCCGTCCACCACCAAATGGTGCGCCACCAAGAGCAGTTGGCCGGGCTCGAACCACACCGCTCGGAAGACCACACCGGCATCGGGGTCCAGCCGTAGGCGCTCGGCTTCGGCACGTTCGTCGATGGCGGTGAGTACGGACGCCTCGTCGAGGTCGGTGGTCGTGGTGTGGTCCAGCAGCCCGCCCGCGTCCACCGCACCCGGCGGCGCCACCTCCAGCCGCCATGCACCATCCCCGTCGCGCCCGTCACGCACCAACCGCGACCGCAACATGTCATGCCGGTCCACCACCGCCTGAAGAGCCCTCACCAGAACCTCCCGGCTCACCCCCTCCGGCAGGCCCACCACCACATGCTGGTGGAACCCCTCAACCGGCCCCGCCAGGTCCCGCAACCACCCCATCACCGGTGTCAGTGGCACCACACCCACCCCGGCACCCGAAGCCTCCACCGCCACAGCGGCGTCACCCACCGGCACCACCACCCGCGCCAACCGCTCCACCGACGGATGCTCAAACACATCCCGCGCCGACAACACCCAACCCGCACGACGCGCACGCGACACCAGCTGAATCGCCATGATGCTGTCGCCGCCACAATCGAAGAAGGAGTCCGCCACCCCCACCCGATCCAGCCCCAACACCTCAGCGAACAGCGAACACAGCACCTCCTCCACGCCTGAGCGCGGCCCACGGCCCACACCGGTCACGAACTCCGGCGCCGGCAACGCCCCCCGATCCACCTTCCCGTTCACCGTCAACGGCAGCCGCCCCAACACCACGAACGCCGCCGGCACCATGTACTCCGGCAACACACGAGCAACAAACGCCCGCAGGTCGGCGGTGGACGGTGCTTCCCCGTCGGAAACTAGATAGGCCACCAGCCGCTCGTCCCGGACGATCACCACGGCGTCACGAACGGCAGGGTGAGCGGTCAGACGGGCGCTGATCTCACCCGGCTCGATGCGGTAACCCCGCACCTTCACCTGGTCGTCGATCCGGCCCAGGAACTCCAGACTCCCGTCCGCACGACGGCACGCCAGGTCACCACTGCGATAGAGGCGGGCACCGGGCGGCCCGAACGGATCCGGCACGAAGCGCTCCGCCGTCAGCTCCGGACGGTTCAGATACCCCCGCGCCACACCCGGACCGCCTACGTGAATCTCACCCGGCACACCCACCGGCACCAACTCGCCCGACGGGTCCAGGAGATGCACGCTCAAGTCGTTCAACGGGCGGCCGATCGGACTGGCCGAACCACCGGCCGCGACATCCTCCGCACCCACCGGGCCGTACGTCACATGCACCGTCGTCTCGGTGATGCCATACATGTTCACCAGCCGCGGAGACTCCAGACCATGCCGCGCGACCCAGCCCTGAAGCGCCCCGCAGTCCAAAGCCGCGCCACCGAAGACGACCGTCCGCAGGGCGAGTCCACCGGCGTCGCTGCGGGTGCGGTCCTCCTCGATGAGCTGGGTGAACGCCGACGGCGTCTGGTTCAACACCGTCACACCCTCACGCACCAACAACTCATGGAACAGACCCGGCTCCCGCGCCGTCATCTCCGGCACCACCACCAACCGGCCACCATGCAACAACGC
>NZ_LIQZ01000555.1:0-23289 GCF_001418655.1 Streptomyces phaeochromogenes
AGCCCGGGCCGCGAAATCTTCAGCCCCTCCGGCGTTTGAGGAGCGGGGGTTCGGGGGCGGAGCCCCTGAAAAGGGACGGGAATGGGTAGGGGCGGCGGGGGCGAGGAACAAGTCCGGGACTAGGCCAAAGCGGCGCACCCCGGCAGGGGAGTGCTACGACTCGGACAGGCGCAGCCAGGGCACCGCGGGCCTACCGTGGTCGGGAAAGACCAAGAACACCCCCGAACGCGGAAGGGCCCGGACTCGCACATGACCTCCACCCACGCCTTCTGGCTCGCCGGCCGCCAGGCCACAGGCGAGTCCACCTTCGACGTCACCTCCCCGTGGGACGGCCACCCCGTAGGCAAGGTCTCCGTACCGACCGACGCCCAGGTCGAGGAGGCCGTGGCCGCCGCACACGCCGTACGGGACGAGTTCGCCGCCACCCCCGCCCACGTACGCGCCGCCGCCCTCGACCACGTGAGCCGCCGCCTGGTGGAGCGGACCGAGGAGATCGCCCGGCTCATCTCCGCCGAGAACGGCAAGCCGGTCAAGTGGGCCCGCGGCGAGGTCGGCCGGGCCGTGTCCGTGTTCCGGTTCGCGGCCGAGGAGGCCCGTCGGTTCAACGGCGGCGAGGCCCAGCGGCTGGACACGGACCTCGGAGGGCAGGGGCGCCTCGCCCTCACCCGCCGCTTTCCGAAGGGCGTCGTCCTCGGCATCGCGCCCTTCAACTTCCCGCTGAACCTCTGCGCCCACAAGATCGCCCCCGCCATCGCCGCGGGCGCCCCGATCATCCTCAAGCCCGCTCCCGCGACCCCCCTCTCCGGGCTGCTCATCGGCGAGCTGCTGGCCGAGACCGACCTGCCGGCCGGGTCCTGGTCCGTGCTGCCCGTCGCCAACGACAAGATGCCCGCCCTCGTGCAGGACGAGCGGCTGCCGGTCATCTCGTTCACGGGGTCCGACAAGGTCGGCTACGCGATCATGGACTCCGTACCGCGCAAGCACCTCACCCTCGAACTGGGCGGCAACGGCGCGGCCGTCGTCCTCGCCGACTGGGCGAGCGACGCGGACCTGGACTGGGCCGCCTCGCGGATCGCCACCTTCTCCAACTACCAGGGCGGACAGTCCTGCATCTCCGTGCAGCGGGTCATCGCGGACGCGTCCGTGTACGACCGGCTGCTGCCCCGCGTGGTGGCCGCCGTCGAGGCGCAGGTCACCGGTGATCCGGCCGACGACGCCACCGATGTCGGGCCGCTGGTGAGCGAGGACGCCGCCCAGCGCGTCGAGACGTGGGTGGACGAGGCCGTGAACGCCGGCGCCACGCTGCTCGCGGGCGGCAAGCGCGACGGTGCCTCGTACGCGCCGACCGTGCTGGCCGATGTGCCGGCCGATGTGACCCTCTCCTGCGAGGAGGTCTTCGGGCCCGTTCTCACCGTGCAGAAGGTGGAGGGGGAGGCGGCAGCCTTCGCCGCTGTCAACGAGTCCAAGTACGGGCTGCAGGCAGGGGTGTTCACCCACGACCTGCAGACCGCCTTCCGCGCCCACCGCGCGCTGGAAGTGGGCGGCGTCGTGGTCGGTGACGTGCCGTCCTACCGCGCCGACCAGATGCCCTACGGCGGCGTGAAGCAGTCCGGGGTCGGGCGTGAAGGCGTGAAGTTCGCGATGGACGACTACACGTACGAGCGCGTGCTCGTCCTCACGGGACTCGCTCTCTGAGATCAGGCGCCAGTCGCCAGGCGTCATGCGCTAGGCGCTAGGCGCTAGGCGTCATGCGACGGCCGGAGTCCGCTGTGCGGGGACTCCGGCCGTTGTCGTACCTCGTCCGGACCCTCAGCCGGAGAAGCCGACGTGCGCGAGCCGCACCGGGCCGCGCAGCCCGATGTGCAGGTCGTGGACCCCGGTGGCGCTGAACGGGGTGACGACGGTGGTGTAGTCGTACGGTCCCTGAGTGGCCGGGACATCGAGCCGGGCGATCACCGGGCCGCCGTCCAGGGCCAGTTCGAGTGAGCCCTCGCCCGACACCTCGACGGCGACGGCGACGGTCCCGGTCCCGGGCGCAGGGCCGAAGTCGCAGCCCCGGTACACCAGTTCGGCGGTGTTCTCGTGGGGCCCGTGGGTCCCATCGGTCCCATCGTTTCCGTGGTTCCCGTGCGCGGGTGTCACCGCGTCGCCCGACAGCTTCGTACGGTCGACGATCTCCGCTCCTCGCTGCTCGTCGAAGTCGGCGGCGTTCAGGCCGAGTTCGAGGACCGGGCGCGGGGTGGTGGGCGTGCCGTCCAGCTCGATCGTCGCGCGCAGCCGGACGTCCTCGCTGGACGCGCCCACGAGGAGTTCGTACGGGCCAGGCTCGACGCGCCGGACGCCGTGGACCACGTCCCAGAACTCGAAGGCGGACAGCGGGAGTTCGAAGGTCAGCTCGGTGGAGGCGCCGGGGAGTACGTGGACCCGGCGGTGGGCCAGCAGCTCGCGGCGGGGGCGGGAGACCGACGGGGTCACGGCACGGGAGTAGAGCTGGGCCACCTCGTCGGCCGGCGTGCTGCCCGT
Source organism: Streptomyces phaeochromogenes (assembly GCF_001418655.1). Taxonomy (GTDB): domain Bacteria; phylum Actinomycetota; class Actinomycetes; order Streptomycetales; family Streptomycetaceae; genus Streptomyces; species Streptomyces phaeochromogenes. The sequence goes on from NZ_LIQZ01000555.1 coordinate 2,524, forward strand.
GTTGGTGACCGTGAAGGTGACGTGCACGGAGTTCTCGCCCACGTGGGCCACGAGGTTCCCGTACTCGAAGGACGCGTACGACAGGCCGTGGCCGAAGGGGAAGAGCGGGGTGCCCTCGAAGTACAGGTACGTCTGGCGGCTGCCGATCACGTCGTAGTCGAGGAGGTCGGGGAGGTCCGCGTCCGAGGCGTACCAGGTCTGGGGGAGCCGGCCCGCCGGGGAGACGTCACCAGCCAGGACGCGGGCCAGGGCCGCGCCGGCCGCCTGGCCGCCATGGGCCGTCCAGAGGACGGCGGGGAGGTCCGTGGGGTCGGTCGCGTACGGATAGGAGGACGTGATCACCAGGGCCGTGCGGGGGTTCGCGGCGCGGGCCGCCTCCAGGAGCCGCTGCTGGTGGGCGGGGAGGGCGAGGGTCGTACGGTCCTCGGTCTCGCGGCCGTTGATGTGCGGGTCGTTGCCCGCGACCACCAGGACCACGTCGGCCGCGGCGGCCGTGCGGGCCACCGTGTCCTCTCCGCGTTCCGTGATCTCCAGTTCGAGGATTTCCGGGTTCTCGGCGGCAACCTTTACGCCGTCGGCGGTCACAGAGACGTAGCGACCCGTACCGACGTGCTTCAGGAGGTGACCGCCCTCATGGGAACCATGGGAACGATGGGATTCGTGGGACTCCTGAGATTCATGGGATCCATGCGATCCGTGAGGCTCCAGGCGGAAGGTCTCCTGGACGACCCAGCCGCCGGGCTGGTCGGCGGAGGCGCGTACGAAGCCGTCGTCGGCGACCGAGAGATAGCGGCCGTCGGGGGCGCGCAGGGTGAGGACGCCCCCGCCCCAGTCGATCAGCGCGAGTTCGGTGCCCGTGGTGTCGGTGGTGAGCGGGGGCAGGTCCGTGCGGCCCGCGAGGAGGGCCGGGTCCAGCGCACCCTCGGCGCCGCGGACCTCGTCGGTCGCGTCGTCCGCCGACGGCACGCTCAGATACGTACCGGCGGAGGTCTTGATGCGTACGCGGTCCACGCCCTCGGCGAAGTCCACGCGGTCGGCGCCGAAGCGTTCGTAGAGGCCTTCGAGCGGGGTGGAGCGGTGGATGAGGGTGCCGCTGTACCAGTCGAGCTTGCACTCGTCGGCGAGGAGGCCCACCACCGCGATGCGCTTGTCCTGGCCGGGGAGGTCGGGGAGGGGGAGCAGGCCGTCGTTCTTGAGGAGGACGATCGCCTGTTCCGCGGCTTCCCGTGCGAGGGCGCGGTGCGCCGGGGTGTCGAAGTCCTTCGTGTCCGCGTACGGGTCCAGGCGCGGGTCGAACTCGCCGAGGCGGAAGCGGATCGCGAGCTGGCGGCGGACCGCCGCGTCGATGTCGGACTCGGTCAACAGGCCCTGTTCCAGGGCCCCTTGGAGGCGTTCGACGATCTGCGAGCTGTCCGTGCCGTGGTCCGTGAAACTGTCGACGCCGGCGATCAGGGAGGCGGCCGTGGCCTCCTCGTGCGTGTCGAAGTAGTGCTCGTGGTCGACCAGGTTCGAGGGCGCGCCCGCGTCCGAGCAGATCAAGAGGTCCTGGTCCGTCCAGGTGCGCAGGTGCTCGCGCAGATACGGCGACACATGGTTGGGGCGGCCGTTGACCAGGTTGTACGCGGGCATCACGCCGGCCACCGTGCCCGCCTCGACCGTCTCGCGGAAGGCACGCAGGTCGTACTCGTGCAGCACGCGCGGGCGGACGGAACTCGACGCGGTCGCCCGGTCCGTCTCGTTGTTGTGCGCGAGCCAGTGCTTGAGGACCGGGGCCGTCCGCCAGTACGCGGGATGGTCGCCGCGCAGGCCCCGGGTGTAGGCGGTGGCGATCGCGGAGGTCAGCTTCGGGTCCTCGGAGTAGCCCTCCTCGTTGCGGCCCCACAGGGGGTGGCGCAGGAGGTTGACCGTGGGCGCCCAGACGTTGAGGCCGACGCGGTCGTCGCGCGAGCGCATCGCGCGGGCCTCGGTGGAGACCGCCTCGCCGACCCGGCGTACGAGTTCGTCGTTCCAGGTCGCGCCGAGGCCGACCGCCTGGGGGAACACCGTCGCCGGGCCCATCCAGGCCACCCCGTGCAGTGCCTCCTGGCCGGTGCGGAACGCGGCGACGCCGAGTCGCTCCACCGCGGGCCCGAACTGGTGCAGCATCGCGACCCGTTCCTCCAGGGTGAGCCGCGACAGAAGATCGTCGATGCGCTTCGCGAACGGCAGCTGCGAGTCGCGGAAAAGCGGCGTTTGAGCGGTCACGCGAGGATCCCTCTGTGGAAGGTGGGGAGAACGGCGAAGGTCTTTCGAAGCGCTTCGATGCTCATTCGACTCCGGGGCGGGTGTCAAGACACCCAGACGCAACAACTCCGAATCCTCACCGCCATCCCAAGGGTCGGAGGCGACCGGTTCAGACCTTTATACCTCCGAGGAATGTTGGAATCGGCTCTTGTGCACCCCCAGGTGTTCACTTAACCTCGCAGCAACATCGAAGCGCTTCGACTCTCGTCGATAGTCGAAGATGTCGCCCCCGGAGGGTGCGCATACCTCCGAGGTCCGCTTCAGCTCAGCCAGTTCCACTCAGACACCGCAGCCGACGGCCCCACCGCCGGGTGTCCTGCTGTGCGCCATGAAGGGTTGACGCAATGACGCCGAACTCCGCCACTTCCGCTCCCAGTCGGAGAAGTTTCCTCGGCTCCACGGCGGTCGCTGCCGCCGCGGTGGCCGGCGGGATGCCGCTGCTGGCCGCCTGCGGCGGGTCCGGCGGCGGCTCCAAGGACGGCACGACCTCGGGCAAGGACGCGCAGAAGATCCTTCCCGCCTTCGTGGCGCAGAACGTGGTGACGCCGGACATCGCGTCGAAGAACGGCTCCGCCCTCGGTTTCACGAGCAAGCTGGTCCTGGGTGACCTGAAGACCTCGGTGCCGCAGAAGCTCGGCAAGGGCAGCACCATCAAGATCATGTCGCCGTTCTGGGGCACGCCGCCGAAGGGCAGCAATCCCTACTACTCGACGATGAACACGACGATCGGCGCCAACGTCGTCTGGCAGAACCAGGACGGCAACACGTACGACGAGAAGCTGGGCGCGGTTCTCGCCTCCAGTGACATGCCGGACGTCGTGGTGATCCCCAGCTGGAACATGGGCGGCAAGATACCCAGCGCCATCATCAGCAAGATGGCGGACCTCGGCCCGTACCTGTCGGGCGACAAGGTCAAGGAGTACCCGAACCTCGCGGCCATCCCGACCGACGCCTGGCAGTACTCCATCTTCGGCGGCAAGCTGCGCGGCCTGCCCCAGCCCGCCCCCACCGTCGTGGGCATCGTGCCCTTCTACCGCAAGGACGTCTTCGACAAGGAGGGGTACGAACTCCCCACCACCGCCGACGAGTTCCTGGCCCTCGCCAAGGAGATCACCAACGCCAAGGCGAAGGTGTGGGCCTGCGACGACATGAAGTGGAGCGCCTTCAACTTCTTCGGCGTGCTGTCCGGAAGCGAGAAGTCGCTCGGCTGGAACCTCGTCGACGGCAAGCTGATCTACCGGGTCGAGACCGACGAGTACCTCGAATCGCTCGAGTGGACGCGCAAGCTGTACGCGGCGGGCGTCGTCCACCCCGACGCCAGGGCCGCGAACCAGGGCAACGCGGGGCAGCGTTTCACCGACGGCCAGGTCATGATGTACAACCAGAACATCACGGACTGGTGGGGCAAGATGGCCGAACAGGCCACCCAGAACAAGGACTTCCGCATCGCCGGCATGGACATCTTCGGCCATGACGGGGGCGACCCCCAGCTGTGGGCCGCATCGCCCGCGGGCATCTTCGCCTTCATCAACAAGAAGGCGTCCAAGGCAGTGATCCACGACGTGCTGGCCGCCGCGAACGTCACCGCGGCCCCGTACGGCACCAAGGAGTACATGCTCACCAACTACGGGGTGGAGGGCACGCACTACACCGTCAAGGACGGCGTTCCCACCAAGAACGACAAGGGCAACCAGGAGGTCCTGAACGCCTTCGTCATGCTGGCGAGCCCCGCCCCGACCATCGCGCACCCCGACTTCGCGGAGATCGCGAAGGAGCAGGTGGAGTGGCAGCAGCGGATGGGCGCCTTCACCAAGAAGTCCTCCTTCTACGGGCTCCAGGTCACCGAACCGGCCCGCTACACCAGCCTCTCCAACGACTTCGAGGACCTGGAGGACAGCGTCGTCCGCGGCCGCAAGAAGGTCAGCGACATGCAGCAGGCGGTGTCGGAGTGGAAGAGCCAGGGCGGCGACAAGCTGCGCGACTGGTACAAGAAGCTGCTGGACGACAGCGGATCCGCGCAGGGGTGACGAGGTGGCACACAGCACCACTCCGGGCGCCGCCGCGCGCACCGCGCCGTCGACGGCGGACGACACCGTCGAACCCTCCGCCGGAGGGGGCGGATCCACCAGGGCCGCCAAGCCCGCGAAGCCCTCCGGGGTCTCCAGAGCCGAGAAGAAGGCCCTGAAGAAGGCCGCGAACGGCGGCACGCTCAGGACCCGCCTCAAGCGGGACCGCACGCTGATCCTGATGACCCTGCCGGCCGTCCTGCTGGTGCTGGTCTTCAACTACATACCGATCCTGGGCAACGTCGTCGCCTTCCAGGAGTACGACCCGTACATCAGCGACAACGGCTTCGTCGCCATCTTCCACAGCCCCTGGGTCGGCTTCGAACAGTTCTCACGGATCTTCGAGGACTCGGCGTTCTGGGAGGCCGTCCAGAACACCTTCGTCCTGTTCTCCCTCCAACTGCTGCTCTTCTTCCCGATCCCGATCGTGCTGGCGCTGCTCATCAACAGCGTGATCAGGCCACGGGTGCGGGCGGTGTCGCAGGCGATCCTCTACCTGCCGCACTTCTTCTCCTGGGTGCTGGTCATCACCGTCTTCCAGCAGATCTTCGGCGGCGCCGGCATCATCGCGCAGACCCTGCGCCAGCACGGCTACGAGGGTTTCGACCTCATGACCGACCCGGGGATCTTCAAGTTCCTGGTGACGGCGGAGGGCGTCTGGAAGGACGCCGGCTGGGGAATCATCGTCTTCCTCGCGGCGCTGGCCTCGGTCAGTCCCGACCTGTACGAGGCCTCGGCAATGGACGGGGCCGGCCGGTGGCGCCGGATGTGGCACGTCACGCTGCCCGCACTGCGGCCGGTGATCGCCCTGCTCCTGGTGCTGCGTGTCGGTGACGCGCTCACGGTCGGCTTCGAACAGATCCTGCTGCAGCGAGACGCGGTGGGGCCGGGCGCGTCGGAGGTCCTGGACACCTTCGTGTGGTGGAACGGCGTCCGCAACCAGGAGTTCAGTTACGCGGCGGCGGCGGGCCTGATCAAGGGCGTGGTCAGTCTCGGCCTCGTCCTCGCCGCGAACAAGGTCGCCCATCTCATGGGCGAGCAGGGGGTGTACAAGAAGTGAGCGCTGTCACCGACGAACGGCCGAAGGCCCCCGGTCCGAAGGCTTCCGGACGCTGGGCCGCACCGCCGAGGCCCGTCTGGGAGGAGGAGCCCAACAAGGCAGGGCTCGCGAGCAAGGGCATCGTCCTGTCCATCGCATGCCTCGCCGTCCTGTTCCCGCTGTGGATCGTCGTCGTCACCAGTCTGTCCTCGAAGCAGGACATCAGTGAGGCCGGCGGCCTGGTGGTGATCCCCAAGGGCATCACCTTCATCGCCTACCAGGAGCTGCTGAGCGGCGGCCAGGTCACCCGCGCCACCCTCGTCAGCCTGGGCGTCACGCTCGTCGGCACGGTGTTCTCGATGACGGTGTCCATCCTCGCCGCGTACGGGCTCTCCCGCATCGGTTCCGTCGGGCACCGCTGGTTCCTGATGATCCTGCTCGCGACGATGTTCTTCGGCGCCGGCCTCATCCCCACGTATCTGCTCGTGCAGTCCCTGGGGCTGACGGACACGTACCTGGCGCTGATCCTGCCGAGTGCGATCAGTGTCTTCAACATCCTGGTCCTGCGGGCGTTCTTCATGAGCATCTCGCCGGAGCTCACCGACAGCGCGCGGATCGACGGGGCGGGGGACTGGCGGATCCTCTGGCAGATCGTGCTCCCGCTCTCCCGTGCCGTCGTCGCGGTGATCACACTGTTCTACGCCGTCGGCTACTGGAGCGCCTGGTTCAACGCGTCGATCTACCTGAGCGACCAGGAAATGATGCCGCTGCAGAACGTCATGATCCAGCTCGTCCAGAAGCAAGAGCCTCCGGTCGGTATGGGCCAGGCCATCAAGACGGGCCAGCTCTCCGCGCTCGCCGTCCAGATGGCGGTCATGGTGCTGGCCCTGCTGCCGGTCGCGTTCCTCTCGCCCTTCGTCCAGAAGCACTTCAAGAAGGGCATGCTGACCGGCGCGATCAAGGGGTGACTTGCGTCCCCCCCCATCTGACTTGGCTTGGGAACTGTTGGGTTGTTTGTCGGCTGCGGGCTGGTTGTGGCTGGCCGCGCAGTCCCCCGCGCCCCCAAACAATTCCGGTCCGCTCCTCCTTTACGAGTTCCCCCTTTGCGAAGTTCCCCTTTTCCTGGAACGAGGTATGTCATGCGCACGCCCCGCCTCAGTAGACGTGCTGTTCTTGCCGGTAGTGCTGCCGCGGTTGCCGCTACCGCTGTCTCCAGTGCGGCCGTCAGCCCTGCGGTGGCCGCGCCAGTGGCGGGCGCGTCCGGCTATCGGTGGCGCAACGTCGTCGTCGGCGGGACCGGGTTCGTCACCGGGGTCCTGTTCCACCCCTCCGTGCGCGGTCTCGCCTACGCCCGTACGGATATCGGCGGCGCCTACCGCTGGGACGACCGCGCCGGCCGTTGGATCCCGCTCACCGACCACCTCGGGTGGGACGACTGGAACCTGCTCGGTGTCGAGGCGATCGCCGTCGACCCCGCGCATCCGGGGCGGGTCTACCTCGCCCTCGGTACGTACGCGCAGTCGTGGGCCGGCAATGGTGCGGTGCTGCGGTCCGAGGACCGGGGTGCGACCTGGAGCCGGACCGATCTCGATGTGAAGCTCGGGGCCAATGAGGACGGGCGGGGTGCGGGGGAGCGGCTGCTGGTCGATCCGAGGGACAGCGACACGCTGTGGCTGGGGACGCGGCACGACGGACTGCTGAAGTCCACCGACCGTGGGGCCACTTGGGCGACGGCGAGCGGCTTTCCGGCGAAGGCGAGCGCCTCCGGGCAGGGCGTCGTGTTCCTTGTCGCCGTCGGTCGGGCCGTCTACGCCGGGTGGGGCGACGGCGACGGCACCTCGGGCACGGCGAACCTGTACCGCACGGCCGACGGGACGGCATGGGAGGCCGTTCCCGGGCAGCCGTCCGGTACCGCTGCCAAGGTGCCGATCCGTGCCGCGTACGACAGGCACACCCGCGAGCTGTACGTGACATACGCCAACGCGCCAGGTCCCAACGGCCAGTCCGACGGCAGCGTGCACAAGCTGCGGACCGCGACCGGCACGTGGGCCGACGTGACCCCGGTGAAGCCCGGCGGCACCACCGGCGACGGGTCCGCCGACACCTTCGGCTACGGCGGCGTCGCCGTGGACGCCCGCCGCCCGGGCACCCTCGCCGTCTCCACCAACAACCGCTGGGCCGACGTCGACACCGTCTACCGCACCACGAACGGCGGCCGTACCTGGACGTCCCTCAAGGACGCTGCTGTGTTCGACGTGTCCGAGACTCCTTACCTCAAGTGGGGCGACGACAAGCCGAAGTTCGGCTGGTGGATCCAGGCGCTCGCCGTGGACCCGTACGACTCGAAGCACATCGTGTACGGGACCGGGGCGACGCTCTACGGGACCCGTGACCTGAAGCGCTGGGCGCCGCAGATCCGGGGTCTGGAGGAGACGGCCGTGCGCCAGCTGATCTCGCCCCCGGTCGGGGAGGCACACCTGATCAGTGGACTCGGGGACATCGGCGTCATGTACCACGAGCGGCTCACGGCGTCGCCGGCGCGCGGCATGGCGGCGAACCCCGTGTTCGGGTCGGCGACGGGACTCGCGCAGGCCGCGGCCAGGCCGTCGTACGTGGTCCGGGCGGGCTGGGGCGACAACGGCAACGGCGCCTGCTCGAACGACGGAGGCCGGACCTGGGCGCCCTTCGAGGCTCAGCCCGACATCGCCAAGGACGCACCGGGGCCGATCGCCACCAACGCCGACGGCAGCGCGCTGCTGTGGTCCTTCGTGCACTGGGACGGCACGAAGTACGCAGCCCACCGGTCCACCGACAACGGCACGACCTGGTCCGAGATCTCCTCCTTCCCGAAGGGCGCCACGCCGGTCGCCGACCCGGCCGACCCGACGCTCTTCTACGCATACGACACCGACACAGGAACGCTACTCGCCAGCACTGACAGTGGCCTTTCGTTCACGGCGCGTGCGGGCGGACTGCCCTCCGGTGACGCCCAGTTCAAACTCGTCGCCGCGCCCGGAAGGAGCGGTGACCTGTGGCTCTCCGCCAAGTGGAACGGGCTCTACCGGTCCACCGACGGCGGGGCGAGCTTCTCGAAGGTGGCCAGCTGCTGGGCCTCGTACACGCTCGGTTTCGGCAAGGCCGCCGACGGCGCCGACTACCCCGCGATCTACCAGGTCGGCTCTACGGACACGATCACCGCCGTCTACCGCTCCGACGACGAGGCGAAGACCTGGACGCGGATCAACGACGACGCCCACCAGTGGGGCTGGACCGGCGAGGTCGTCGTCGGCGACCCGCGCGTGTACGGCCGGGTGTATCTGGCCACCAACGGGCGCGGCATCCAGTACGGGGAGCCTCTCCGATGAACAACTCGACCTCGGCCCCGAACCCGAACCCATCCTCGATCCCCGGCCATCCAGGTCTCGCCGACGCCACCCGTGGCCGCATTCTCTTCGGCGGCGACTACAACCCCGAGCAGTGGCCCGAGGAGACCTGGCACGAGGACGTACGCCTGATGAAGGCGGCCGGCGTCAACTCCGTCACGCTCGGTGTCTTCTCGTGGGCGAAGCTCGAACCGCAGCCGGGGGAGCGGGAGTTCGGCTGGCTGGACCGGCTGATGGACCTCATGCACGAGAACGGCATCGGGGTCGTCCTCGCCACGCCCACCACCTCGCCTCCGCCCTGGATGGGCAGCCTGCACCCGGACACCCTGCCCCGTGACGAGGACGGCCGCACCGAGTGGTGGGGCGGTCGCCAGCACTTCTCGCACTCCAGTGCCACCTACCGCCGCTACGCCGCCGCGATCACCGAGGACCTGGCCGCCCGCTACGGCAGCCACCCCGCGCTCACGATGTGGCACATCAACAACGAGTACTGCACCTACGACTGGGGCGACGAGGCCGCCGCCACCTTCCGCCGCTGGCTCCGGGACAGGTACGGCACGCTCGACGCCCTCAACTCCGCCTGGGGGACGGCCTTCTGGAGTCAGGGCTACGGCGACTGGGAGGAGGTCCTGCCGCCGCGGCACGCCCACTACATGAAGAACCCCACCCAGGTGCTGGACTTCAAGCGCTACACCTCCGACATGCTCCTGGAGTGCTACGTCGCCGAGCGCGACATCGTCCGACGGCACACCCCGCACATCCCGGTGACCACCAACTTCATGCCGATGTGGGTCGGCCAGGACGCCTGGAAGTGGGCGGCGGAGGAGGACGTCGTCTCCGTCGACATCTATCCCGACCCGCGCGACCCCTTCGGCGCCCAGAACGGCGCGCTCATCCAGGACATGACCCGCTCCCAGGCCCGCGGCCCGTGGATGCTGATGGAGCAGGCCGCCGGGCCCGTGAACTGGCGGGGCGTCAACCACCCCAAGCCGCGCGGCCTCAACCGTCTGTGGTCCCTCCAGGCCGTCGCCCGGGGTGCCGACGCCGTCTGCTACTTCCAGTGGCGGCAGTCCCGCCAGGGCGCGGAGAAGTTCCACTCCGGGATGGTCAGTCATGCGGGGGAGCAGGGCCGCACCTACCAGGAGGTCAAGCAGCTCGGCGCCGAACTCGCCCGTATAGGCGATGAGGTGACGGGCAGACACTCGTCGTCGGACGTCGCGATCCTCCACGAGTGGAACGCCTGGTGGGCCGGTGCGCAGGAGGGTCGGCTCTCCTCCGAGGTCGACCATCCGCAGGTCGTGCGCGCCTGGCACCGCGCCCTGTGGGAGGCCCACGTCACCACGGACTTCGCACACCCGGAGCACGACCTGTCCGCGTACCGGCTGGTCGTCGTGCCCCAGCTCTACCTGCTCACCGACGCGGCGATCGACAACCTCGTCGCGTACGTACGAGGCGGCGGCACCCTCGTCAGCGGCTTCCTCACCGGTGTCGCCGACGAGGACGACCGGGTACGGCCCGGCGGCATGGACGAGCGGCTGCGGGAGCTCTTCGGCATCCGCACCCTGCACGAGTGGTGGCCGCTCGACGCGGACGAGACCGCCGAATGCGACGGCTTCCGGGGCACGTTGTGGTCCGAGGAGATCGAGGCCGAGGCGGACGCGGTCGTGGAGGCCCGCTACAAGGGCGGCGAACTGGACGGCATGCCGGCGGTGTTGTGCAAGGAGCGTGCCTGGTACGTCTCCACGCTGCCCGAACCCGCGGCGCTGCGCGAGCTGATGACGAGCGTGGCCTCCGGTGCGGGCGTGCGGCCGGTGCTCGACGGGCTGCCCCCGCAGGTCGAGGCCGTCCGCCGGGGAGACCTGCTCTTCGTGCTCAACCACGGGCGCGAGGCGGTCACCGTGCGGGTGCCGGGGACGTATCGGAACCTGCTCACCGGTCAACAGGTCACGGGAACGGTGGAGTTGGCGCGCCTCGGAGCGGTGGTGCTCTCACCGTGAGCGCCGACGCGTCGCCTCCACCCGCACCCTCGTCCTCCCCCTCGCCGCACGGCACCTGGGAGCCGTGCCCGGCCGCCCGCTGGGAGGACGCCTTCCTGAGCGGCAACGGCCGTCACGGCGCCATGGTGTTCGGTGATCCGAACGACGACCGTGTGATCGTCACGCACCACACCCTGGTCCGCCCCAACGGCGGCGAACACGCCCGACCCCCGGAGCTGGCCGCCCAACTGCCCCAGCTCCAGGACCGGTTGCTGGCCGGGGACCTGACCGCGGCCGAGGAGTTCACCGACGGGCGTCCGCTGCAGTGGGTGCAGCCCTTCCATCCCGCCTTCCAGGTGCGGCTGCGCCGGCCCGCCGACGGGGAGCGCGGCTACCGCCGCTCGGTCGACTTCACCACGGGCGTCGCCGAGGCGGTCTGCACGGGCCGACGCAGTCGCGTCTTCGTCTCACGCGCGGACGACGTGATCGTGCAGCACGTGACCTCGCCCGGCCTCACCGCGGACATCGCGCTGGACCACCGGCTCCCCGGCGCCCCCAACAGGCTGAGGGTCAGCGACGGCGTGCTCCTCACCCCCGAGGGCGCCGTGCTCACCCTGAGCGCCCGCTATCCCGGCAGCGACCGCGCGTACACCGGAGTGACGCTGGCCGTCGTCACCGGCGGCCGTACGACGCTGACCCCGCCCGGCATCCGCGTGACCGGGGCCGAGTCGGTCCTGCTGCTGACCCGGGTGCGGCGGCACACCGGGGAACTGGACACGGTGGCGGAGGCACAGGCCCTGCGCGAGCTGTTGCCGGACGGCGACGAGGAGCCGTACGGCAGCCTCCTGGAGCGTCACCTGCACCTCCACCGCACCGCGTACCACCGCGTCTCCCTCACCCTGGACGCCGACGACGCCGAACGCGCGCTCCCCGGCTCGGAGTTGCTCAAGCGGCCCAAGAGCCCCGCGCTGCTGGAACGGCTCTTCGCGGCCGGCCGCTACCACCTGCTGTCCGCCGCCGGGATGCTGCCGCCGAGGCTCACGGGGCTGTGGACCGGCGACTGGGACACGGCGTGGTCCGGGGCGTTCACCACGGACGCCAACCTGAATCTGCAGACCGCGTCGGTCGTCGCGGGCGCGCTGCCCGAGGTAGTCGAGGCCCACTCGGCCCTGATCCACGGTCAGTTGCCGCACTGGCGGGACAACGCCCGGGCAGTCTTCGGCGCCCGTGGCATCGTCGCCCCACCGCACACGGACGGCGAGTCCGGGCACACGTACCACTTCAGCCGCGAATACCCGCTGCACCTCTGGACGGCGGGCGCCGACTGGCTGCTCAAACCGCTCGTCGACCACGACGAGACACGCGGGGAGCACGATCCCCGGCTGAAGGAGGCGCTCGCCGAACTCGCCCTGTTCTACGAGGACTTCCTCACCCGGACCGACGAGCACGGCCGGCTCGTCGTCGTCCCCTCCTACTCGCCCGAGAACCGCCCGGCGAACGCGAGCTGGGGCGCGGTCAACGCCGCCATGGACCTCTCGGCGGCCCGGCACGCCCTGGTCACGGCCGCCGCGTACCACCCGGGACCGGACGCCGACCGCTGGCGTGCGCTCGCCGAACGGCTGCCCCCGCACCGCGTCAACGACGACGGAGCGCTCGCCGAGTGGGCGTGGCCCGGCCTCGACGACACGTACGACCACCGGCACCTCAGCCATCTGTACGGCGTGTGGCCGCTCGACGAGATCAACCCGTACGACACCCCGGATCTCGCCGCCGCCGCGCACCGGGCGCTCGAACTGAGGGGCGCCGAGAACGACTCCGCGCACGGTCATCTGCACCACGCGCTCGTCGCGGCCCGGCTGCGCGACGGCGAGCGGGTCGCGCACGCGCTCGGCCAGGTGCTGGAGGGCGACTTCTTCCACGCCTCCCTCATGAGCGCGCACTACCCCCGCCGCGACGTCTACAACGCGGACGCCGCCCACACCCTCCCCGCCGTGATCGTCGAGACGCTGATCCAGTCGACGCCCGACCGGCTGGTCCTCCTACCCGCCCTGCCCGCCGCGTTCCCGGAGGGCGAACTCCGGGGCGTACGAACGAGGTTCGGCGCCGAGGTCGACCTCGGCTGGAGCCCGGCGGGAGCCCGCGCGGTGGTACGGCCCACCCGGACCCACCGCGTCGACCTCAGGACTTCCTCCGGAACGCGACCGCTCCACCTGCGAGCCGGAGAAGACCGCGTCCTCACCCTGGGGCCGCGGTAGATCCACCGCAGATCCACAGCAGATCGAACCCCCACACCCCCCCACCCATGGAAGGGACACCATGGCAACACGCACGCTGACCCGGATCACCAAGGCACTCCTGGCTCCGGCCCTCGCGCTCGGCGCCACCATCGGCCTCGCCTCCGCGCCCGCCTCGGCGGCCGTCTGGAACTCCTGCGACCAGTGGGGCAACACCAGCCTCAACGGCTACACGCTCTACAACAACATCTGGGGCTCCGGCGCCGGCAGCCAGTGCATCTGGGCCAACTCCGGTACCAACTGGGGTGTCTGGGCCAACCACCCCAACACCGGCGGCATCAAGTCGTACCCGAACTCCAAGAAGGTGATCAACAAGACGATCACCTCGCTCGGTTCGCTCAGCAGCAGCTACAACGTCACCGTCCCGTCCTCGGGCGCGTACAACACCTCGTACGACATCTGGGACACCGACTACGACTACGAGATCATGCTCTGGGTCAACTACAACGGAGCGGTCGGCCCGTTGGGCACCTCGCAGGGCAACGTGACTCTGGGCGGCCACACCTGGACCGTCTACAAGGGCAACAACGGCGCCAACGAGGTCTTCTCGTTCCTGCGCACCTCGGACTCGAACTCCGGGACCGTCAACGTCCTGCCGATCCTCAAGTGGATCAAGGACACCAAGGGCTGGATGGGCAACGAGACCATCGGCGACGTGCAGTTCGGCTTCGAGATCACCTCGTCGTCCGGCGGCCTGGACTTCGCCACCAACAACCTGACGGTCTCCAGCAGTTGAGCCCCACCGTCATCGGTATCGCCACCGTCACCGGCAGGTGACCGTACGCCCGGGTCGGCGCCGTCCCCCACGCGGGACCGGCCCGGGCTGCGCCCACCTCCACGCCTACCGCTGCGACGTCGTCTCCCTCACCCACGGCAGCAGCGTCCGCTCCGCGAGCACGAGCGCGTAGAACAGCGCCACGCTCATCACGCCGAGCAGGGCGATCGCGGCGAACGCCAGCGCGGTGTCGGAGTTCGCCCCGGACTGTACGACGACGAAACCGAGCCCTTCGTCGCCCGCGCTGAACTCGCCGATGACCGCGCCGACGGCCGACAGCGGCATGGCGACCTTCAGTCCGACGAAGATCTGCGGCAGCGCGCTCGGGAAGCGGAACCTGAGGAACGTCTGCGTGCGCGACGCGCGCAACGACCGTGCCAGCTCGACGAGTTCGACCGGTGTCGAGGTGAGCCCGCCCGCGACCGACAGCACGACGGGGAAGAAGCAGACGAGCAGCGCCATGACGACCTTCGGCTGCTGCCCGAACCCCATCCACACCACCAGCAGCGGGGCCAGCGCCACCTTGGGCACCGCGTTGAACGCCACCAGGAGCGGCGAGAACATCAGCTCCACGATCCGCGACGCCGCGATCGCCACCCCGATCGCCAGCCCCGCCGCCACGGCCAGCGCGAAGCCCAGCACGATGACGACGAGCGTGGTGAGCGCCTCGCCCAACAGATAGCCGGGCACGCGGAGGAAGGCGTCCAGCACGTCCGCCGGTGACGGCAGGACGATCTCCGGTACGTCGAACACGACCACGGCGAGTGCCCAGGTGCCGATGGCCGCGGCCAGCCCGAGCACGGGCCAGCCGAACTCCATCACCCGCCTGAGCACTTCAGGACTTCGGCACCAGGTCGAAGGAGACCAACTGCTCGGGCGTCAGGCCGGACTTGACCGCGCCGGCGTCCACCAGCGCCTTGATCGCCCCGGCCACCCGCTCGCGGTCCATCGTGCCGATCGGCGCCCCGTCCTCCTTGGGCTGCACGGCCTCGCCGACCAGCTCGATCTCCGCGGCGGCGGCCTTCTCGTTGACGGTCGGATGCTTCTTCGCCAGCACCGAGGCCGCTTCCTCCGGGTGGTCGATCGCGTAGCGCATGCCCTTGAGCAGCGCCGCTGTGAAGCGTCTGACCAGGTCCGGGTCCTCCTCGGCGATCTTCGTGGTGGTCGTGATGGCCGAGCCGTAGCTCTCGGTGAGGAACTTGCCGAACGGCAGGACCACGACGTCCCTGCCCTTGACGGCGTTCTCGATGTTCGGGCGGCCCACCCGGTACTGGCCGACCGCGTCGACCTTGCCTGCCGCGAGGTTGACCCCGAGCTGCTGGGGTTCGAGATTGACGAAGTCGACCTTGTCGGCGTCGAATCCCGCGAGCTTCGCGTACGCCGGGAAGAGGGCCCCGATGACCGACCCGGCCGGGTCCGCGATCTTCTTGCCCTCCAGGTCGGCGGGCTTGCTGATACCGCTGTCGGCCAGCGCCATCACCGCCGCGTCCGTGGTCTGGTGGACGGCCGCGACCGCCGTCACACCGGACACCTTGCCGCTGCCGACCTGCATGATCGTGCTGCTGAGGTCGACGGGCGCGAACTGCGCCCGCCCGCCGGCCAGCGCGGCCAGACTGATCGCGCTGCCCTGCCCCGGCTGGATGGTGACCGAGACGCCCGCGTCGCTGAAGTAGCCCTTGTCCTGGGCGACATAGGCGTACGCCTCGCGCCCGAAGGTGCCGAAACCGGTGATGTAGGTGACCTTGTCGGGCGCGGAACCGCCGGAGGAGGATGCGCCCTTGCCGTTGTCGTCGTCGGAGCCGCAGGCCGTGGAGAGCGCCGCCGTCAGCAGGACAGCCAGGAGCGCGGCGGGTAACCGCGTATTCCGTCTCATGGCTCTCAAGTGGAGCTGTTGAGGCGGAAGTTGTCGATACCGCAGACCTGGTTGTCATGTAACAAACATCGACCAGGCTGGTTGATCACGGATTGCGCCGCCCTATTCTCGGCCGTACGGCTACGGCTACGGCTACGGCAATCGCTATCGATACTGCTACCGCTACCACTCAAGGTGAACCGGTGATGGAGGGCAGACCGTGATCCGAGTGCGCGGCGTGTCGAAGAGTTTCAACGGCCGCAGGGGGACCGTGGAGGCCCTGCGCGGCATCGAACTGGACGTCGGGGACGGTGAGTTCGTGGCGGTCCTGGGCCGCTCCGGCTGCGGCAAGTCCACCCTCCTGCGGGTGATCGCCGGACTGCTCCCGGCCTCCTCCGGCGAGGTACGGATCGCGGACGAGCCCGTGCGGGAACCGCGCCGGGACGTCGCCATCCTCTTCCAGCGCCCGGCCCTGCTTCCCTGGCGGTCGGTGCTCGACAACGTCCTGCTGCCCATCCAGGTCCACGGCCGACCACGCCCCGAACACCGGGAATCCGCACGGCAGTTGCTGTCCACCGTCGGCCTGGACACCCCCTTCCACAAACGCCTGCCGCACGAGCTGTCCGGCGGCATGCAGCAACGCGTGGCGCTCTGCCGCTCACTGATCCAGCGTCCGCGCGTGATGCTGATGGACGAGCCCTTCTCGGCCCTGGACGCCCTGACCCGCGAGGAGTTGTGCGAGGTGCTGCAGCGTGTGCACATGGAGTACGCCGCCACGGTCGTCCTCGTCACCCACTCCATCGAGGAGGCGGTCCTGCTCGCCGACCGGGTCGTGGTCCTCAGCCCGCGCCCCGGCCAGGTCCGTACGGTCCTCGACGTGCCCGTCCCGCGCCCCCGCTCCCTGGGCCATGACGCGCACGCCACCGAACTCGCCCGCTGCCGCGCCGAGTTGCACGACCTGCTGCTGGCCAGCCACATGACGGGAGTGTGAGCGGGGAGATGGAGCTGCGCCTCTTCACCGAGCCGTACCACGGGGCCACCTACGACGAACTGGCGCGGGCCGCCCGGCACGCGGAGGAGTGCGGCTTCGAGGGCTTCTTCGTAGCCGACCACTACCACCCGATGCACTACACCGACGCCCTGCCGGGACCCACCGACGCCTGGACCACCCTCGCCGGTCTGGCCCGCGAGACCTCGCGCATCCGGCTCGGCACCCTCATGACCTCGGCCACCTTCCGGCACCCCGGCCCGCTCGCGGTCACCGTCGCCCAGGTCGACGCGATGAGCGGCGGCAGGGTCGAACTCGGCCTGGGCGCCGGTTGGTTCGCCCTCGACCACAGCGCGTACGGCATCCCGTTCCCGCCACCCGCCGAACGCTTCGAGCGGATGGAGGAACAGCTCCGGATCGTCACCGGCCTCTGGGCCACCCCGCCCGGCGAGCGCTTCTCGTACGAGGGCCGCCACTACCGGCTGACCGACTCGCCCGCCCTGCCGAAGCCCGTCCAGCGGCCGGCCGTGCCGATCATCGTGGGCGGCCGAGGCCCCCGCCGCACACCGGGACTGGCCGCCCGGTACGCCGACGAGTTCAACCTGCCCTTCACCTCGCCCGAGCAGAGCGCCGACCTGTTCGCGGGCGCGCGGGCCGCCAGGGAGGCGATCGGCGGACCTCCCCTGATCCTCTCGGTGTGCCTCGGCATCGCCTCCGGCCGCACCGAAGCCGAGATCGACACCCGCCTCGCCCTGCTGCACGAGCCGTCCCGCCTCCCCCCGGAGGAACCGCTGCACGGCCCTCCGGGGAAGATCGTCGACGTGCTCGGCCAGTACGCCGACCTCGGGGCCTCTCGCGTGTACGTACGCCTGCGCGATCTCTCCGACCTCGACCACCTGGACCTGCTGGCGGCCGAGGTCGCACCTCAACTCTCTTGAGGGACTCCCTTGAGATCGCCCCTCAACGTCCTGGAGAGGGAAGGCCGTTACTCGGCGATCGGGAGAGCCGCCCCGTCCCGCAGGAAGAGCGGTATCCGGTCCAGCGGGGCGTCCACCGTGACGTTCGTACCGCCCTCGTACGAGGTTCCCGTCCAGGCGTCCGTCCACCGCGCCCCGGCCGGGAGATAGGCCGTACGCACGCTCGCCCCCGCCGTCAGGACGGGCGCGACCAGCAGATCCGGGCCGAAGAGATACGAGTCGGCCACCGACCAGGTCGCCTGGTCGTCCGGGAACTCCAGGAACAGGGGCCGCATCACCGGCAGCCCCTCCTCGTGCGCGGCCCGCATCACGTCGAGGACGTACGGCTTCAGGCGCTCACGCAGCCGGAGGTACTTCTCCATGATCGTGCCGGCCTCCTCGCCGTACGACCAGACCTCGTTCGGGCCGCCGGTCATGTCCGGGCCGAGCGGCATGCCCGGGTCCCGGAAGCCGTGCAGCCGCATCAGCGGGGAGAGCGCGCCGAACTGGAACCAGCGGATCATGACCTCGCGGTACGCAGGGTCGTCCGGGTCGCCGCCGTGGAAGCCGCCGATGTCGGTGTTCCACCAGGGGATGCCGGACAGCGACGTGTTGAGGCCCGCCGCGATCTGACGGCGCAGGGTCGCGAAGTCCGTGCCGATGTCACCGGACCACAGGGCGGCCCCGTAGCGCTGACTGCCCGCCCACGCCGAGCGGTTGAGGGTGACGATCTCGGTCTCGCCGGCCGCGATCATGCCCTCGTAGAAGGTGCGGGCGTTCTCGCTCGGGTACATGTTGCCGACTTCGAGACCCGGGCCCGCCCAGTAGCGCAGGTTCTCCTGGAAGCCCGGCTTCAGCTCCGGCTCGCAGGCGTCGAGCCAGAAGGCCGTGATCCCGTACGGATCAAGGTAGTTCTCCTTGATCCGCGACCACAGGAAGTCGCGCGCCTCGGGGTTGGTCGCGTCGTAGAAGGCGACCTGGACCGTGGAGGCGACCTCCTTGTCCGGCCAGTCGGCGTGCGCCATCGGGCCGTACTGCGTGCCGATGAAGTAGCCGCGCTGCTCCATGAGTTGATGGTTCTCGGAGAGCGGGGAGACGGACGGCCAGACCGACACGACCAGCTTGATGCCGAGCTCCTCCAGCTCCTGCCGCATCGCCGCCGGGTCGGGCCACTCCGCCGGGTCGAACTTCCAGTCGCCCAGGTGCGTCCAGTGGAAGAAGTCGCAGACGATCGCGTCGATGGGCAGGCCCCGGCGCTTGTACTCCCTTGCCACGCCCAGGAGTTCGTCCTGCGTGCGGTAGCGCAGCTTGCACTGCCAGAAGCCGGCGGCCC
Organism: Streptomyces phaeochromogenes; assembly: GCF_001418655.1. Lineage (GTDB taxonomy): Bacteria > Actinomycetota > Actinomycetes > Streptomycetales > Streptomycetaceae > Streptomyces > Streptomyces phaeochromogenes. The sequence goes on from NZ_LIQZ01000555.1 coordinate 21,469, forward strand.
ACTCGGGCAGCATCGGCGTACGGCCGGTCACCGCGCTGTAGCGACGCTGCGCGTCGGCCGGCTGACCCGCGGTGATCCAGTAGTCGATCTGCCGGGCCGAGTCCGCCACCCAGCGCGTGCCGTTGCCCGCGAGCTCGACGCGGCCGATGGCCGGGCTGTTCCACAGCAGGGTGTAGCCGCGGCTGGAGGTCAGCACCGGGATGGTCACCTCGGCGTTGCGCTGGATCAGGTCGAGGACGGCGCCCTTCTGGTCGAGCAGCCCGTGCTGGTGCTGGCCCAGGCCGTACAGCTTCTCGCCCTCGTACGCGGCGAAGCGCTGCTCCAGCCGGTGGTGGCCGTTGCCGACCGGGGTGTAGAGGCGCGGTCCCGGCCACCAGAAGTGGGCGCGCTCCTCGGTGAGGAGTTCCGCGGAGTCGTCGGTGCGGAGGAAGCGGATCAGGCCCTCGGCGTCGACCTCGACGGTCAGCGCGCCGACGGTCAACTGCCCCCGCCCGTCCTCGATCTTGACGGAGGCCTCGGTCGCGGGCGCCTCGTCGAGCAGCGCGCCCGGCAGACTCTCCAGGACCGGTCCGCCGAGCCTGGCCCGGACCCGGACCGCGTCGGGGCCCCACGGCTCGACGCGTACGGTCTCCTGTCGGCCGCTCCACTCCAGGGCGCCGTCGCGTTCGCGGAACGTGCCGACGGTGGGGGAGGACTGGGTGAGGCTGGCGGACCCTTGGCCGGGCTGACCGGCCTGTCCGGGCTGTCCGGGGTGGTTTGCGGCAGGCTGATTCACGTGGGGTGCTCCTGAAGGAAGGAGTGGCGACAGGACCCGGTGACGCGGCTCCGGCGGACCGGGACAGGTTGGGGTGCCCCAACGCCCATGAGACGCGGGGTGGTTGGTGCGGTTGGTTCAGGAAGCGGCCGGGCCCGTGCTCGCCCGTACCGTCAACTCGGGTGCGAGAAGCACGACTTCGTCCTTGCCGTGCCCTTCGAGCTTGGCGATCAGATGCTCCACGGCGTGCCGGCCCATCTCCTGCGCGGGGATGGCGACCGAGGTCAGCCGCACCGAGGCCTGGGTGGCGACCTGGTCCGGGCAGATCGCGATCACCGACACGTCCTCGGGGATGGCCCGGCCCTGCTGGCGCAACAGCGCGAGCAGCGGCTCGACCGCGGACTCGTTCTGTACGACGAAGCCCGTGGTGCCCGGGCGCTCGTCGAAGATCCGGGACAGGGTCAGCGACATCGCGTCGTAGCCGCCCTCGCACGGGCGGTGCAGCACGCGCACGCCCAACTCCCGTGACCGGGACCGGAGTCCGTCGAGCGTGCGCTCGGCGAAGCCGGTGTGCCGTTCGTAGACCGCGGGCGCCTCGCCGATGACAGCGATGTCACGGTGACCGAGCATCGCGAGATGCTCGGCGCACAGTGCGCCCGTGGCGCCGAAGTCGAGATCGACGCAGGTCAGGCCGCTGGTGTCGGCGGGCAGACCGATGAGGACGGACGGCTGGTCCGTGCCGCGCAGCAGCGGCAGCCGCTCGTCGTCGAGCTCGACGTCCATCAGGATCATCGCGTCGGCGAGCCCGCTGCCGGTGACCCGGCGCACGGCGTCGGGACCCTCCTCACCGGTCAGCAGCAGCACGTCGTACCCGTGGGTGCGGGCCGAGGTCGCCACGGCGATGGCGATCTCCATCATCACGGGTACGTACATGTCCGTACGGAGCGGGATCATCAGCGCGATGATGTTGGACCGGCTGCTTGCCAGTGCCCGGGCTCCCGCGTTGGGGTGGTACCCGAGCTGCTGGATGCTCTGCTCGACCCGCTCGCGGGTACCCGCGGAGATGG
>NZ_LIQZ01000555.1:23326-23521 GCF_001418655.1 Streptomyces phaeochromogenes
CTCGGCGAGGGTGACCATCCAGCTCTCCAAGCGTTGTGTGAAGCGCTTCGACAGTGCGCGTTGCGGATAAGGCGGGAGTGAGGGTGGCTCGACAGTAGCTTGACGGCGAGTGGGTGTCCATAGGTTGTCGAAGCGCTTCGACTCCGTCGGTTTTTCGGGGCGCCCATGAGGGTGGGGGGTCCGGTGGGGTGGCGC
>NZ_LIQZ01000556.1 GCF_001418655.1 Streptomyces phaeochromogenes
ACCCGATACCCCCCGCCGCCCCGGCCCCGGGCGCAACCGCGTACTCCGCCGCCTTCGACCCGATCGTCTTCTCCAGCACCGAGGCGAAGTGCGCGAGCCCCGCGTCCAGCACCGCCACGTCGTCGGGCGAGGCCCCCTTCTGGGGCCCGTACACCGCCGGCGCCCCCTTGGGCCCGGTCAGCGGATTGTCCACGTCACTGGCGAGGACGACGTCGACGGAGGAGAGGCGGGGGTCCAGACCGGACAGGTCCGCCGTGGCCAGTAGGCCCAGGGAACCTCCCCCGGGCGGCACCGGCTCACCCTCCTCGTCGAGGAACCGCGCCCCGAGCGCCGCCAGCATCCCGGCCCCGCCATCAGTCGTGGCGCTGCCGCCGACGCCGAAGACGATCGTCCGCGCCCCGGCGTCCAGCGCGGCCAGGAGCAGCTCCCCGGACCCGTACGTGGACGACGTGAGCGGCGCGAAGGACCCGGCGGGCAGCCGCTGCAGGCCGCTGGCCTCGGCCATCTCCACGACGGCGGTGTCGTCGCGCAGCGCGAACGCGGCGGTGATCTCGTGACCGAGCGGCCCGGCGACCCGTACCTCACGCCGCTCGAACCCGGCGGCGACCGCCGCGTCGACCGTGCCGTCGCCGCCGTCGGCGACCGGCAGCGCCTCGACCTCGACCCGCGGCGCGACCCTGCGCAGTCCGGCCGTCACCCGCTCGGCCACCTGCACGGCCGTGAGCGAGCCCTTGAACTTGTCCGCGGCGATGAGCACCCGCTGGTTCCGGCCCCGGCTCCGATTCACTGCAGCGTCCGCCACCTTGCATTCCCCTTGCTCTTCGGGCCTTGCACACGTCAAGGCAGTCGCGCCGCTGCGACCCTAACCGGAGGAGGGGGCCGCTGCCCAGGGCGGTTCTCACGTCCCGGACAGCGGCCACGGGTCAGCCGGCGTCGGTGCCGCGGGAGTCGTACAGCTGATGCGTCAGCGTCCCGCTGCCCCCGAACGGCACGCTGATGTGCTCCAGCACGTCCTCCAGGGCATCGACGTCCCCGGTCCGTACGCCGACGTCCCCGGTGTTCACCAGAGGCTCGGCGGGGGCCGCCTGCGCGGGCGCCGCGCCGGTGACGGACAGGACGGCGACGACCGCGGCGGCGGCACCGGCCGCCAGGACGGTCGTACGGCTCATCGACTTCATGGATCTCCCAGGGTTCTCGGGGCCCCGGTTCACGGGCCCCAACCGCAATACGACTAAAACCTGACGAGCCTCTCATGTGGTGCGATGCCTGATTTACGTACAGCGGGCAGGACCGGCGGGAATTCGGTACACCGGGTGTATGACCCCTGTGGGCGTTGACGATCTCGCGGACCGCGTCCGCGGCGGCTGGCTCGGCCGGATCGCGGGCAACATGCTCGGCAAACCGGTGGAGCGGGGTGACTACTGGACGCGGGACCGCATCGACCGCTATCTGCGGCAGGCCGACGCGCTGCCCCTCACCGACTACCTGCCGGAGCCGCCGGCCGGCCCGAGCGAGGAGTTCGTGCTGCGGCCCGAGTGGCGCAGGTGCGTACGCGGCCGGATCCACGGCAGCTGCCGGGACGACGACGTGGACTACGCGATCCTCGGTCTGCACCTCCTGGAGACGCACGGCTTCGGCTTCAGTACGGAGCAGGTGGGCGACCTGTGGCTGCTGCGGCTGCCGTATCTGCAGACGTTCACGGCGGAGCGCGCGGCGTACCGGAACCTCGCGAACGGGCTGAAGCCGCCGCTGACGGCGACCTACGACAACCCGTACCAGGAGTGGATCGGCGCCCTCATCCGCGCCGACGTCCACGGCTGGACCAGTCCGGGCCTGCCCCGGCGCGCGGCCTCCCTTGCCCGCCGGGACGCGGTCCTGTCCCACACGGGCAACGGTGTGTACGGGGCGATGTGGGCAGCCGCACTGGTGGCCGCCGCGTTCACCGCGCCGACCGTGCGGGACGCCCTGGAGACCGCGCTCACGGTGATCCCGGCGAGCAGCCGCCTGGCGCGTACCGTGCGCCGGGTGATGACGCTCCACGAGACCGGGCTGGGCTGGGAGGCCACGCTCGACACGTTGGCGGAGGAGACGGCGGGCCTCGGCTGGATCCACACGGTCCCGAACGCCGCCGTCCTGACGGCCGGACTCCTGTACGGCGAGGGCGACTTCACCCGTTCCATCGCGCTCACGGTCCGCGGCGGCCTGGACACCGACTCGAACGGCGCGACCGCGGGTTCCGTCGCGGGTGTGCTCGGCGGAGCCGCCGCGATTCCCCCGCAGTGGACGGTACCGCTGGAGGACACCGTGCACAGCGCGGTGTTCGGCTTCGACGGCGTACGGATCAGTGAACTGGCGGAGCGGACAGTGCGGTTGGCGGTGAGCGCCGGTCTGCCGGCCGGGGCGGTGACCTCGTAAGGATTACTCCCGAGTGATCTTGCCCGCCCTCCGGGGCGGCCTCGTTACGCTGCCCCAATGACGACTCCTGACTACGCCACGTACATCGCGGGGCTCCCCCGTGTCCTCGTCGGCGCCGCCGCGCTCTTCCGTGACGCCGAGGGCCGTGTGCTGCTCGTCGAGCCCAACTACCGCGAGGGCTGGGCGCTGCCCGGCGGAACAGTCGAGTCCGACGACGGCGAGACCCCGCGGCAGGGCGCCCGCCGCGAGACGCTGGAGGAGATCGGCCTGGACCTGGAGATCGGCCGGCTGCTCGCCGTCGACTGGGTGCCCGCCACCACGCGGCCCCCGATCGTGGCGTACCTGTACGACGGAGGCGTCCTGTCGGAGGACCAGTTCAAGGCGATCCGGCTCCAGGAGGAGGAACTCCTGTCCTGGCGCCTCGTGGCCCCCGAGGACTTCCCCGAGCACATCTCGGGTTCCCTGATCGGCCGGGTGCTCGCCTCACTGGACGTGCTCGCGACGGGCGCGGGAACAGTGGAACTGGAGAACGGGCATCCCGTGACCTGAGCCCTCCCGCATTCAGCACCTCCGCCGCACCCATGACTCGGTGACGGGCGCGACGGGCGCGACGCGTGCTGTGCAGGCGCACGCGCCCGATATCCGCTCGCCCCGCATGCACACGCGACCTACCCTCGGCCCATGAACAAGCCGCTCGTCGCCCTGCTCAGTGGCGCAGGTGTGTCCACCGACTCCGGGATCCCCGACTACCGCGGCCCCAACGGGCTGTGGCAGCGGGATCCCGAGGCCCAGAAGCTCGTGACGTACGAGTACTACATGGGTGATCCCGAGATCCGGCGCCGGTCCTGGCAGATGCGGCGGAAGAACCGCACGCTGCAGGCGGAGCCGAACGCCGCGCACCTGGCCGTGGCCGAACTGGAGCGGGCCGGGGTACCGGTCAGGGTGATCACGCAGAACGTGGACGGGCTGCACCAGCTGGCCGGGATGCCCGCTCGCAAGGTGCTCGAACTGCACGGCAGCGCACGGAGTTTCGTGTGCACGAAGTGTCGTGCGCGGGGGCCGATGGAGGACGCCCTCGCCCGGGTCGAGGCCGGGGAGGAGGATCCGCCGTGCCTGGAGTGCGGCGGGATCCTCAAGTCGGCGACGGTGTTCTTCGGTGAGCGGCTCGACCCCGTCGTCCTCGGCGAGGCCGTCGCCATCACCAAGGCATGCCACATCTTCATCGCCGTCGGCACCAGCCTCCAGGTCCAGCCCGCCGCCGGCCTCGCCGGAATCGCCGCCGACCACGACGCCAGGCTCGTCATCGTCAACGCCGAGCCGACCCCGTACGACGACCGCGCCGACGAGGTCGTCCGGGAGCCGATCGGCACGGCCCTGCCCCGGCTGCTGCGGGGCCTGGCCGACTGATCGGCGGCGGACCGGAGAAGGGGGAACGGGGAGCAGGGGCAGTCACCCCGCTCAGAACAGTGCGGTGTCTGCCTCTCCCCGTTCGAAGTCCAGCAGTTGCCTCTTGCGTTCCAGGCCGCCGCCGTAGCCCGTCAGGCTGCCGTTGGCGCCGACGACCCGGTGGCAGGGCACGATGATCCCGAGCGGGTTCTTGCCGTTGGCGAGGCCGACCGCGCGGGATGCGTTCGGGTTGCCGAGGGCGTCGGCGAGTTCGCCGTACGAACGGGTCTCGCCGTACGGGATCTTCCGGAGCTGTTCCCAGACGGAGCGTTGGAACGTGGTCCCGTCCAGGTGGAGTTGGACGGAGAACTCCTTCAACTCGCCCGCGAAATAGGCCCGTAGTTCGTCGATCGTCTCGGTGAACGGTGTGTCGTCCGGGTCGCCGAAGGTCTCCTCGGGCGGGCGGTGGCGCTGGTCGGTCATGTAGAGGCCGGACAGGACGCCGTCGGTGGCGACGAGGGTGAGCGGGCCGTAGGGGCTGTCGATCACGGTGTGCTGTTTCACTGAATGTCCTCGGGCCGAAGTCATGCGGGAAGGAAGTTGATCGGGTGGCTGTCGGTCGCCCACAGGTACTGGACGGCGTACGCGCGCCAGGGCCGCCAGTCCGCGGCGCGTGCCGTGAGCGCGGCGGGGGTGGAGGGCAGGCCCAACTCCTGGGCGGCGCGCCGGATTCCGAGGTCGGTGGGCAGGAAGGCGTCGGGGTCGCCGAGGGCACGCATGGCGATGACCTCGACGGTCCACGGCCCGAAGCCGGGCAGCGCGAGCAGCCGGGCCCTGCTCTCCGCCCAGTCGCTCTCCACACCCAAGTGAAGGGTTCCGTCGGCCAGTTGACGGACGAGGGTGGTGAGGGTGGCCCGGCGGGTGGCCGGCATGGCGAGGGCCTCGGGGTCGAGGGCCGCCAGCGACTCGGCGGACGGGAAGAGGTGCGTGAGCCCGCCTTCGGGGTCGTCGACCGCCTCGCCGTGCGCCGCGACCAGCCGGGCCGCGTGCGTACGGGCCGCGGCCGTGGAGACCTGCTGGCCCAGCACGGCCCGTACGGCGAACTCGGCCTCGTCGACCGTACGCGGCACCCGGCGCCCCGGCGCCTTGTCGACGAGCGGGGCCAGCAGTGGGTCCGTACGCAATTGGTCGTCGACCGCGACCGGGTCGGCGTCCAGGTCGAGCATGCGGCGACAGCGGCTGATGGCGACGGTCAGGTCGCGCATGTCGCTGAGGGTGAGCCGGCAGCCGATGTGGTCGGCCGTCGGGGTGAGCGCGACGACGCCGTGTCCGTACGGCAGACGCAGGGTGCGCCGGTACGCGCCGTCGCGCCACTCCTCCACACCGGGTACGGCGGTGGCGGCGAGGTGGCCGAAGAGGTTGTCGGGGTTGAGGGGGGATCGGAAGGGCAGGCGGAGGCTCAACACCCCGGGCGTGCCGGACGAGTTGGTGCCAGCCGCCCGGTTCCTCGGCACCCGGGTGCGCAGCTCGCTCGGTGAGAGGGCGAAGACCTCACGGACCGTGTCGTTGAAGGTGCGGATGGAGGAGAAGCCCGCCGCGAAGGCGACGTCGGCCATCGGGAGCGGGGTCGTCTCGATGAGCAGCCGTGCCGTCTGGGCGCGCTGGGCGCGGGCGAGGGCCAGCGGTCCGGCGCCCAGTTCGGCGAGGAGCTGCCGTTCGATCTGCCGGGTGCTGTAGCCGAGCCGGGTCGCCAGGCCCGGCACGCCCTCGCGGTCCACGATCCCGTCGCCGATCAGCCGCATCGCGCGGGCCACGAGGTCGGCGCGCTGGTTCCACTCGGGCGAGCCGGGGCTCGTATCGGGGCGGCACCGCTTGCAGGCCCGGAACCCGGCCTGCTGGCAGGCGGCGGCGCTCGGGTAGAACGTCATGTTCTCCGGCTTCGGCGGCACGACGGGGCAACTCGGTCGGCAGTAGATCCGCGTGGTCAGCACCGCAGTGAAGAACCACCCGTCGAAGCGGGCGTCCTTCGACTGGACGGCGCGTACGCAGCGCTCGGTGTCGGTGTGCATCCCGTTCTGCATACCTCCCAGCATCGGCCATGGTCACGGCACTGGCTGGCGAGAATCCGACATCTGCCTGAGGGCGCCTGTCTCCGCGACCTTAGGACACCTGCCTCCGCTACCCGAGGACATCTCCCTCCGTCCCGACGAGGGTGGCGATCCAGGTGCGGATCGCGGACGCCGTCGTACGGGCATCTTCCCGGAGGAGGGTCAGATGGTCGCCCGGGACGTCCACGTGCTCGTGCGGCAGCGGCCACGACGTCCGCCAGCGGTCCGCGTCCGGTCCCGCCGCCATCTCCGACGTGGGCTGCGTGGCCCGTACAAGCAGGGTCGGCGTCGCGACCGGTTCCGGGTCCCAGTCCATGAAGATCCGCGTGTACGCGCCCATGGCGGCGACGCCGGTGTCCTCGTACAGGCGGGGTGCTACGGCGGCGGGCAGGGCGAGCAGCCAGTCCTTGCGGCTGTTCTCCTCGTCGATGAGGTAGGTGTCGAGCAGGATCTGGCCCGCGGGAGGCGTCCCGAGCCCTTCGAGCTCCCGGGTCACGGCATGGGCGGTGGCGCCGCCCGTGGACGCGCCGACCAGCACGAAGGGCCGGTCGCCGACGTGCCGCAGGACCGTCTCGGCGTGGGTGCGGGCCAGCGCCTCCCGGTCGGCGGGCACGGCGGGGCCCGCGCCGAGGCCCGGGTGCGGGAGCTCCAGTACGTCCCGTTCGCCGTCGAAACAGCGATGGAAGTCGGCGAACTCCCCTCCCGGTACGGCGAAGGGCGGATGGTGCCCGGCGAGGAAGACGAGCACGGGACGAGCGGGGCCCTCGGCCCGGCGAACGGGTGGGAGGGCGTGCGCCCGGCTCTCGTCCGCGCCGAACGTCGGCAGAGCGCGGGACGCCGAGACCAGCATGTGCATGCCCGCGGTCACCTCGCCCTTCGCGCAGAGCGTGCGGTAGAGGGTGGCGAGGGTCTGGGAGGGGCGGGGCACGGGTTCGGTC
>NZ_LIQZ01000557.1 GCF_001418655.1 Streptomyces phaeochromogenes
AGCGCGCTGCTCCTCGGCCTGGTCGGTATGCACGGCCTGGGGCCGCTTCCCATGGGCTCCGATCATGACCCGGTGCCGGTGGCCGCGCCCATGAGCGTGGTGGCGTCGATGCCGGACGAGTGCGATCACGGCGAGGGCGGCTGCACGGGCCACGCCCAGCACGCCGATCCGACCTGCGCGTCCGCCTCGGTCGCCGGTTCGCCCGCGATGGTGCCGGTGCTGCTGCCCGACGTGGCGGCCTGCGTCGGAGTCCCACGGGCCGGTACTGCCTCGACCGGCAGCGGTCCCGACGGCGGCCGGGCGCCGCCCTCACTCTCCGAACTCCAACTCCTGCGGATCTAGAGCGGCCCGCGAGGCGTCGCCCGCCATACGGCGCGGCGCCGCGCTCCGGCACGCCCTTCATCCCTACCGTCCCAGGAGCAGGAGTTCCACCATGACAGCGCACCGCGCACTCGTCCGCCGTACCGCCCTGTCCGTCACCGCAGGAGCCGCAGTACTTGTCCTCGCCGCCTGCGGCAGTGACAGCGGCAGCGGAGGACACGACATGGGGTCCATGGAGTCCGACTCCAGCCCCACCGCGACCGCCTCGGCCAAGGCCGGCGACCACAACGACGCCGACGTCGACTTCTCCAAGGAGATGATCCAGCACCACCGCCAGGCCGTCGACATGGCCGAACTGGCCGCCGACCGCGCCTCCTCGCAGGAGGTCAAGGACCTGGCCACGAAGGTCAAGGGGGCACAGGACCCGGAGATCAAAACCATGTCCGGCTGGCTCACCTCGTGGGGCGAGGACGTGCCCGAGGAGATGTCCGGCGCCATGGACCACGACATGTCGTCCGCCATGCCCGGCATGATGAGCGGCACGGACATGGGCAAGCTGGAGAAGGCGTCCGGCGCCGAGTTCGACACCATGTTCCTCACGATGATGGTCGAGCATCACGAGGGCGCCGTCGAGATGGCCGAGACCGAGCAGGCCGACGGCACGTACGGTCCGGCCACGAAGCTCGCGGACGACGTCGTGACGGCTCAGACCGCCGAGATCAAGCAGATGAACAAGATGCTCGGCAAGAGCTGACGTCTCGTCAGGATGCGGTGGGCCGACGGGGCGAGAGTCCCGTCGGCCCACTCGGGGGCGGGCGTTCCCGTACCCGTCCCCGGCCGCCTGGCGATCTCGTCGTCCGGAACAGAACCTTCAGTCGGGTACGGGTGAACGGCCGCCTGCGTTCACCCGTACCCCTTGTCGTACACCTGGCCGCTCGCGCGGACGGGAACAGCCCGGATTCGGAGAGGTACGTGTCACAGCAGCCACAGCGAGGACGGACCGGCCGCACTTTCACCGCCCGCGGGGTGCGCCGCGCCGCCCTGATCGGCGGCCTCGCCCTTCTTCCCCTGGTCACCGCCTGCAGCGGCGGGGGCAACGACAAGGCCGCGGGGGACAGCAAGCCATCGACCGCCGCCATGGCCGCCGTCGTGGCGCCGGCGAAGGTCGAGGTGATCGCCAACCTCACCGGCTGCAAGGTCAAGATACGAACCGACGCGGACGAACTCCGCGAAGGTGTCTGCCACACCCCCGAGGGCGACTACCTCATCACGACCTTTCCCGAGGAGAAGTACAAGCTGACCTGGCTGGACAGCGCCGCCATCTACGGGGGCAAGTACCTCGTCGGCCCGCGCTGGGCCATCAGCGCGAAGCCGAAGATGCTCGGCCCGCTGCGCAAGAAGGTCGGCGGCACCATCCAGGACCTGGAGGCCATGCACGCGACGCAGCCCTCCCCGAGTCCGTCGAAGAGTTCGTCGAAGTACGGGCCCGNNGAGGGGTCGTTTCACGTTGCCCTGGTCTTCTCGGCGGCCGTGTACTTCGTGCGGCCACTTCCTCCCACAACTGCCCAGGCGGGCAAGGGAGTCCGGCAGGCGTTCACGGCGGTCGCGGACGGCGTCCGCTTCGTCCGCGGCCACCGCCTCATCGTGGGCCTGCTGCTCATCGACGCCGCGGCGACGGTCTTCACGATGCCGCAGGCGCTCTATCCGGTCCTGGCCGACCAGCAGTTCGGCGTCGGACCGGGTGTGGTGGGCCTGCTGTACGCCGCGCCCGCCCTCGGCGCTCTGACAGGCGCCGCCACCAGCGGCTGGACCGGCCGGGCAGGCGGGCACGCCCTGATCGGCGCGGTCCTGCTGTGGGGGCTGTCACTGACTGGGTTCGGCGCGACCTCCTACCTTCCGCTCGCGCTCACCCTGCTGGCCCTCGCCGGACTGGGCGACCTGATCTCCGAGACCCTGCGCTCGGCCCTCCTCCAGCACGGCACCCCCGACGAACTGCGCGGCCGGGTCAGCGGCCTGTGGATGGTGCAGGCGACCGTCTCGCCCGCCCTCGGCAATGCCGCCGTCGGCCTCCTCGCCGAACTGACCGGCGCCCGCGCCGCCGTGGTCATGGGCGGCCTGTTCTGCGTGGCCGCCACCCTCGTGGTGGCCGCGGCTTTCCCGGCGCTACGCCACGCACGCCTCACCGTGTCGCCCGAGCCACCTGAGTCCTCCGACTCGTCCGACGAGGCTTCCGTGAACGCGGCCGACGACGCCGCCGGTCACGCCGACGCGGAGTCACCCACGAAGGGATCGACGCGCTAGCCACCGGTCGGCACGTAGGAGCTGATGACATACAGGGCTTCGTCGTCGACCGCGCTCTTGTCCCAGTCCAGCGAGATCCGCTCCGGGTGACCGTCGGACGCGTACTCCGCCTCGGCAGTGTCGGCGTTGTCGCGCCGCGCCTGCTCCAGCTCGTCCAACAGCTCGCCGATGGTGGGCACTTCACCGGGCAACTGCCGCACCACCCGCCGGCTGTTCGCGTCGAGACCGACGGCCTCCGCGACCTTGCCGTCGC
>NZ_LIQZ01000558.1 GCF_001418655.1 Streptomyces phaeochromogenes
CTGGGGCGCAGCCCCAGGGGACGGGACGGGTAGGGGCGGCGGGGGCGAAGAAAACCCGGCGTCAAACCCTCACGCGTCCCCGAATCGCTCCCCCTTCTCCGCCTTCTCCACGAGCAGCGCGGGAGGCGTGAACCGCTCCCCGTACCGCTCGGAGAGCTCACGCGCACGGGCCACGAAGCCCGGCAGCCCGCCCTCGTACCCGTTGATGTACTGAAGGACGCCCCCCGTCCAGCCGGGGAACCCGATCCCGAAGATGGAGCCGATGTTGGCGTCGGCGACGGACGTGAGGACGCCCTCCTCCAGGAGCCGGACGGTGTCCAGCGCCTCGGAGAACAGCATGCGCTCCTGCATGTCCCGGAAGGGAATCTCCGCCTCGGCGGCCCCCGCGCGTGTGAAGTGCTCGCGCAGCCCGGGCCACAGTCCGGCGCGCCTGCCGTCGTCCCCGTACTCGTAGAAGCCGGCGCCGCCGCTGCGCCCGGGCCGGCCGAACTCGTCGACCATGCGGTCGATGACCGCGTCCGCGGGGTGCTCCGTCCAGGTGCCGCCCGCCTCCTCGACGGCCCGCTTGGACTCGGCGCGGATCTTGCGCGGCAGGGTGAGGGTCAGCTCGTCCATCAGGGAGAGGACCTTGGCGGGGTAGCCGGCCTGGGCGGCGGCCTGCTCGACGGAGGCGGGCTCGATGCCCTCACCGACCATGGCCACGCCCTCGTTGATGAAGTGCCCGATGACGCGGGAGGTGAAGAAGCCGCGCGAGTCGTTGACGACGATCGGGGTCTTCCTGATCTGCCGTACGAGGTCGAAGGCGCGGGCGAGTGCCTCGTCCCCGGTGCGCTCGCCCTTGATGATCTCGACGAGCGGCATCTTGTCGACGGGCGAGAAGAAGTGCAGTCCGACGAAGTCGACCTGTCGCTCGACGCCTTCGGCGAGGGCCGTGATCGGCAGGGTCGAGGTGTTGGAGCAGAGCAGCGCGTCCGGTTCGACGATGTGCTGGATCTCCTGGAACACCTTGTGCTTGAGCGCGGAGTCCTCGAAGACGGCCTCGATTACGGCGTCGCAGCCCGCCACGTCCTGAGGGTCGGCGGTCGGCGTGATGCGGGCGAGCAGCACGTCCGCCTTCTCCTGGGTCGTACGGCCCCGGGAGACGGCCTTGGCGCAGAGCTTCTCGGAGTAGCTCTTGCCCTTTGCGGCCGATTCCGCCGACACGTCCTTCAGGACGACGTCGATGCCCGCGCGGGCGCAGGAGTACGCGATGCCGGCGCCCATCATCCCGGCGCCCAGGACGGCGACCCTGCGGACCGGGCGGGGCTCGATGCCCTTGGGGCGGTTGGCTCCGGAGTTGACGGCCTGGAGGTCGAAGAAGAAGGCCTGGATCATGTTCTTGGAGGTCTGGCCCGCGGCCAGCTCCACGAAGTAGCGCGCCTCGATGACCTGCGCGGTCTCGAAGTCGACCTGTGAGCCCTCGACGGCCGCCGCGAGGATGTTGCGCGGCGCCGGGTAGGGCGCGCCGTTCGTCTGCTTGCGCAGGTTGGCCGGGAAGGCGGGCAGGTTGGCCGCGAACTTCGGGTTGGACGGGGTGCCGCCCGGGATGCGGTAGCCGGGCTTGTCCCAGGGCTGGCGCGACTCGGGGTTGGCGTCGATGAAGGCGCGGGCCTTGGCGAGCATCTCCTCGCGGGTGGCCGCCACTTCGTGGACGAGGCCGTTCTCCAGAGCGCGCTGCGGGCTGTACTGGGTGCCCTGGAGGAGCACCTTCAGGAGCGCGTCGGCGATACCGAGGAGGCGTACGGTCCTGACGACGCCACCGCCTCCGGGCAGCAGGCCGAGCGTGACCTCGGGGCAGCCGATCTTGGAGCCGGGCGCGTCGAGGGCGACGCGGTGGTGGCAGGCCAGCGCGATCTCGTAGCCGCCGCCCAGGGCCGCGCCGTTCATGGCGGCGACGACGGGCTTGCCGAGCGTCTCGATGCGGCGGAGGTCGCGCTTGATGGCGAGCCCTCCGTCGAGGAGCTGCTGGGCGGTCTCGGGGGTGACGCGGATGAGGTCGCGCAGGTCACCGCCCGCGAAGAAGGTCTTCTTGGCGGAGGTGAAGACGATGCCTCGGATGGAGTCGGGGTCGGCCTGGACCGCCGCCTCCAGACGGTCGGTGATCACGGTGAGCGAGTCGCGGAACGCCTGGTTCATGGTGTTCGCGGACTGGTCGGGATCGTCGAGGACCAGGGTGACGATGCCGGTCTCGTCCTGTTCCCAGCGGATGGTGGTGCTCTCGGTCATGAGGGGGTTCTCCGTAGAAGTCCGTTGGTCCACTGGGGAGTCAGATGCGCTCGACGATCGTGGCGATGCCCATGCCGCCGCCGACGCAGAGCGTGGCGAGGCCGAACCGCTTGTCCTGGCGCTCCAGTTCGTCGACGAGCGTGCCGAGGATCATCGCGCCGGTGGCGCCGAGCGGGTGGCCGAGGGCGATCGCGCCGCCGTTCACGTTGACCTTGTCCAGGGACAGGCCCATGTCCTTCACGAAGCGCAGGACGACCGCGGCGAAGGCCTCGTTGATCTCGACGAGGTCGATGTCGTCGATGGTCAACCCGGCCTTGGCGAGCGCCTTGCGGGTGGCGGGCGCGGGCCCGGTCAGCATGATGGTCGGCTCGGAGCCGGAGACGGCCGCGGAGACGATCCGCGCGCGCGGGGTGATCCCGTAGCGCTCGCCGACCTCCTTCGAGCCGACGGCGACCAGCGAGGCGCCGTCCACGATGCCGGAGGAGTTGCCCGCGTGGTGGACGTGGTCGATCTTCTCCACCCAGTGGTACTTCTGCAGCGCCACGGCGTCGAAGCCGCCCAGGTCGCCGATGTCGGCGAACGACGCCTTGAGTTTGGCCAGCGAGTCGGCGGTGGTGCCGGGGCGCAGGTGCTCGTCGTGGTCGAGGACGACGAGTCCGTTGCGGTCCTTCACGGGGACGACGGACTTCTCGAAGCGGCCGTCCTTCCAGGCTGCGGCGGCGCGCTCCTGGGACAGCGCCGCGTACTCGTCGACGTCCCGGCGCGAGAAGCCCTCGATGGTGGCGATGAGGTCGGCGCCGATGCCCTGCGGTACGAAGTTGGTGGCGATGTTGGTCATCGGGTCGGCGAACCAGGCGCCGCCGTCGGAGGCCATCGGCACCCGGGACATCGACTCGACGCCACCCGCGAGGACGAGGTCCTCCCAGCCCGAACGGACCTTCATCGCGGCGAGGTTGACGGCTTCCAGGCCCGACGCACAGAAGCGGTTCTCCTGTACGCCGGCCACGGTGTCGGGCAGTCCGGCGGCGATGGCGGAGATCCGGGCGATGTCGGAGCCCTGGTCGCCGACGGGTCCGACGACACCGAGCACGATGTCGTCGATGGCGGCCGGGTCGAGCCCCGGGAAGCGGGCCTGGATCTCGTGGATGAGCCCGACGACCAGGTCGACGGGCTTGGTGCCGTGCAGGGCGCCGTTCGCCTTGCCGCGCCCGCGCGGGGTGCGGATCGCGTCGTACACGTACGCTTCGGTGGTCACGCGTGAGCCTTTCAAGGAGAGCCCGCGAGGGCCTGGAGGGTCAGCCGAGCAGGGAGCGGCCGATGATCTCCTTCATGATCTCGGTCGTCCCGCCGTAGATGGTCTGGATGCGGCCGTCGGTGAAGGCCCTGGCGACGCGGTACTCCGTCATGTAGCCGTAGCCGCCGTGCAGTTGGAGACAGCGGTCCGCGACGCGCTTCTGCAGCTCGGTGGCCCACCACTTGGCCATCGAGGCGTGCACCGCGTCGAGTTCGCCGTTCGCGTGGTCCTCTGTGCAACGGTCGACGAACGTCCTGGTGACGGCGCACTCGGTGGCCATCTCGGCTATCTCGAAGCGGATGTGCTGGAGCCGGGAGAGGGGACGTCCGAAGGCCTCGCGCTCCTTGACGTACTCGGTGGTGATCTCCAGCAGGTACTCGGCGGCGGCGATCCCGGCGACGGCGATGTTCAGCCGCTCCTGCGCGAGGTTCGTCATCAGGTGCACGAAGGCGCCATTGAGCTCGCCGAGGAGGTTCTCCTTGGGGACGCGTACGTCGTGGAAGAACAACTCGGCGGTGTCCTGGGCCTTCTGCCCGATCTTGTCGAGATTGCGCCCGCGCTCGAAGCCCTCCATGCCGCGCTCGACGACGAGCAGGGAGAGCCCCTTGGCGCCTCCCTCGGGGGTCGTCTTCGCGACGACGATCACCAGGTCGGCCAGGATCCCGTTCGAGATGAAGGTCTTGGAGCCGTTGAGCAGCCAGTGGTCGCCCCGGTCCTCGGCGCGCGT
Organism: Streptomyces phaeochromogenes; assembly: GCF_001418655.1. Lineage (GTDB taxonomy): Bacteria > Actinomycetota > Actinomycetes > Streptomycetales > Streptomycetaceae > Streptomyces > Streptomyces phaeochromogenes. The sequence goes on from NZ_LIQZ01000558.1 coordinate 4,287, forward strand.
CTTGATGCCCTGGAGGTCCGATCCGGCGCCGGGCTCGGTCATGGCGATGGCGGTGATCAGTGAGCCGTCGCAGAAACCGGGCAGCCAGCGCCGCTTCTGCTCCTCGGTGGCGAGGCCCGTCAGATACGGCCCGATGATGTCGTTGTGCAGCCCGAGCGC
>NZ_LIQZ01000559.1 GCF_001418655.1 Streptomyces phaeochromogenes
CCGGTGACGGCGGGGCCGCCGCCGGCCGGTCCGGTGCGCGGCGCACGGACACCGCACCCGACTCCGAGTCGGTGGCCGGGCTCCGGCGGTCGGGCAGTGCGGACGGTTCCGGGTCGGCGGCCCCGCCGTCACCGGCCCGGCCTGCGGGGCGGTCGGCAGAGTGGTCGGCGCCCTCGTCGCCCGGCCGGGGACCCGCGTTCCGCGCCAGGCGGACACCCGTACTCGGCCCGGCGCCGGCGCCGGCGGCCCCGGCATCCGGCCACCCGGTCTCGTCCTCTCCCCGTCGGCCACCCGCCGCCCCGGGCGCTGCCGCGACGGCCGGGTCGTGGCCCGTACGGGCCGTACCCGTTCCGGCCCCGGGGGCTGCGAACGCGTCCCATCCCGGCTGCTCGCCGGAACCGCCGGAACCGCCGGAACCGCCGGAACCGCCGGACACGGCGGCACCCCCGACCGCGGAGTCCCGCGCCGGTGCGGCGGCCTCCGCGCGTACGGGTTCCCTGCGGGCCTCGTCGGCCCGGTCCGGGCCGCCGGACCAGCCGAGTACCGCACCGCAGGAGTCGCAGAAGGACTGGCCGGGCTCCGCCCGGGTGCCGCATTCGGCGCAGCTGCGGGCGGGCTCCCGTCCTGTACCGGAGTTCTGGCTGGTCATCTCTCGGGAGTCCTTTCGGCGGCGGTCACCTGGACCGTGTAGGGCATGTGGGCGGGGCGGGCCGCCGCCACGAGGCTGTCGAGGCGGTGCTCGTCCGCGCGGGTCGGGTCGGGCAGGCGGAGCGTGACGTGCAGGCGCGGGCTGCGGTCACCGGGAACGGGACCGAGGGGCCGGGCGTTCCAGGCGGCGCCGCCGCTCTCGGTGATCTCCGGGGTCACACCGAAGACCAGGCGTATCGCCTCGGACAGACCCCGGCTGGTGCCCCGTACCCGGTGCAGATACGCGGCGGCGGCGACGGCCGCGCGCAGCCGGTCGTCGGGCTCGGTGCCGTCGGTCTCCGCGCCGACCCAGCCCGCCAGCCACCGGGTGAAGTCCACCGGGGCCAGGGCCGGGGTGAAGTAGGAGTCCAGGCAGTCGAGGACGGCCAGGATCGGCGCGAGCACGTCGTCGAGCCCGCCGACGAACCGCTGTGCCAGATCGTCGTCGGCGAACACGGCGGGCAGCATCATGCCGATCGGCGCGGACGAGCCCAGCCCGTCGACGGAGCCCCTCACGGCCGGTCCCCGATCACGCGCACCCGGTGGTCGAAGGAGAAGACCAGGGACGGGGGCTGGAGGTCGATGCGGTTGGTCGCGTCGCCGCGCTTGCCGGTCAGCGGGTCGGCCGGGTGGAGCTGGACCTCGTCGACCAGTTCGACGCCGGGTACGCGCTGGAGCACGGCGAAGACCTCGCCGGACTGCACGGGACGGCCGAAGGGCCAGCCCTTGCCGTCGGCCCCGCCGGTCAGCGGGTCGAGGTGGCGGTAGAGGGCGTCGTGCGCCTGACGGCGTACCCGGTCCGTGTCGGTGCCGCGGAACGCGTGCACCGTGGCGACCACCGTGACGCCCTGGTAGAAGGGCGGGCCGACCGCCAACCGCGTACCGATCAGGCGGCGTTCGTCCAGGTAGTGGGTGATGCGGCGCAACAGCGCGTCGCCGGGCACCAGTTGCTCGAAGCGCAGCCGGCCGCCGGGGTCGGGCACGGCCTGCGGAACCACCAACACCCGTACCGCGTACGCCCCGTGCTCGCCCTCGTCGCCCTCCAGGCAGGTGATCCGGGCGGTCTCGGGGGCGGCTCGGCGGGCGAGCTCCTCGTAGTCGCGCAGGGTCACGGCCCGCTCCTGGGCGCGCAGGGTGATGGGCGCCCTGGTCTTCGCCTCCTCCACCGTCTCGCCGTCGACCCCGCCGCGCGCGGCCTCCCGGTTGACGACCTCGGAGACGTACGGGACGGACGTGCGCAGCACCTGGACGGCGCCGCGGGCCACGTTCCCGGTCCTGCCGCCGCCGGTGCGGTAGCGCAGGGCGCGGATGACGGCGCCCTTGGGTGCCACCGCCCCGTACTGGCGCAGGGTGCCGTCGGGTTCCCGTACCGCCGGGCCGAAGGCGATGTCACCGGTGGCGGCGTCCAGGGTGATGTGCCGGTCGTCCGGGGTGGACGCGGCGAACGACGGGACGACATCCCAGTCGGACCAGCCCTCGTGCTCGGCGGTCTGCAGCAGCACCGGAGGGGTGTCGCCGACCACGGGGGCGTGGGCCAGGCGCAGCCGCTGCCCGGGCAGACCGGTGGACTCGCCGAGCGCCTCGTCGTACACGGTCTCGGCGTGTACGGCAGTGGTGGTGCCGCCGAGCGTGAACGCCTCGGCGGAGCGGACGGTCGGGGAGGTGGTGTAGAAGGGCTGGTCGGGCAGCGGTTCGGTGACCCGGCAGCGCAGCCAGCCGGCCTCCTGCCCGCCGGTGCGCGACAGGGTGTGCCCGCCGGGGATGTGCAGCACGACCTCGCCGGGCCGGTTCAGGCCGCCGGTGCCGTCCCGGTCGACCTCGCACTCGGTCCAGCCGTCCTCGGTCCACGCCTCCCAGACCAGCGGCGGCTGCCGCGGGTCCACGCCGACGCCGTCGACCCGGCTGTCCAGCTCCATCCCGACCGCGCAGTGCGGCACGGCGGCGCTGAGCCCGAGCAGCATGCAGTCGCCGGGCCGCGGGGCCTCGGAGAAGCACATGACGTCCTTGCCCTCGGCGAGGTCGGCGGTCCGGTCGGCGACGGGCTCACCGCTCTGCTGGACCACGAGATGCCTCAACTCGCAGGGCACGACGGTCAGTTCGTGCTCGGTCGCGAAGACCGCGGCCTCCTCGCTCTCGGTGCGCGTGGTGGCGACCTCGGTGCCCTCCGGCAGCAGGATCGGCTCCTCCTGCGGCGCGGAGAGCCAGAACGTGACGTCCGTGCGGGCCGCGGAGGGCGGGAACAGCGTGATGCCCACCAGATCCAGGAACGCCAGGTGGTTCTTCTCCGGCACCCGGTTGAGCCGGTAGACGATCTGGTCGGCCATGTGGGCGACCGTCTCCACCAGGGTGACGCCCGGGTCGGAGACGTTGTGGTCGGTCCACTCCGGGGCGCGCTGCTGGATGTAGCGCTTGGCGTCGTCGACGAACTGCTGGAAGCGGCGGTCGTCGAGGTTCGGGGAGGGCAGGGCCATCAGTGGTCGCTTTCGGGAGCCGGGTCCGGCTCGTCGTGGGAGGGGATGACGTAGAACGGGAAGACCAGGCTGCGCGGGTTGTTGGTGCCGCGGATCGAGTAGCGGACGTCGATGAAGAGCACGCCCTGTTCGGTCTCGCGGCCGGCGGTCACGTCGACGTCGCTCACCTCGATGCGCGGCTCCCAGCGGTCCAGGCTCGTGTAGACCTCGTGCTGGATGCGGCCCGCGGTGGCCTCGTTGACCGGGGCGAACACCAGGTCGTGGATGGCGCAGCCGAACTCCGGGCGCATCGGCCGCTCGCCCGGCGCGGTGGCCAGTACGAGCCGGATGGCCTCCTCGATCTCGCGCTCCCCGCTGACCAGGGCGATGCCCCCGGTGGGGCCGATGCGCAGCGGGAAGGCCCAGCCGGATCCGACGAACTGCTCGGCCATCAGTGGGCCACCCGCCTTCTCCTGGTCGTCTCGGTGCTGCTTCGTGTGTTTCTGCTCTGCTGCGCGGTCGGGGCGTACGTCTCGGCCGTCACGGGATCGGATACGGCTTCTTGTTGACCGTCACGATGCCCATGAGGTCGACGTTGACGGCCCGGATGCCCACCTGGCCGACGGAGCTGACCTGGACGGTTCCGACCGCCTTGAGGCTGAGGGCACCCACCGCGTCCACCGCCACGGCCCCGCCGAGCGACTTGACGTTGACGTTCCTGCCCGTGATGTTGAGCAGCCCGCCGCTCTTGATGGTCAGCCTGCGCCGCGCGCTCAGGGTGAGGTCCGTGCCGGCCTCCACCGACACCGATCTGCTGCCCGTGATGCTGACCGTGCCCTTGCTGTCCACGGTGATCTCGGTCTTGGTGCGGTCGAGGTTGATGGTCAGACGGCCGTCACCGCTGGCGACCCGCACGCCCTGATTACGGGCGCCGGTGGTCTGGCTGAGCAGGTCGACGCGGTTGCCCTTCCGGTCGGACAGGGTGTGCCGGATCGCCTTGTTCCGCAGTCCGTCGTGCAGCGGGACGTCCGTGACGGGGGTCGGCTTGTCCCTGCCGTTGTAGAGGCCGCCGATGACGAAGGGGTGGTCCAGTGCGCCCCGGTCGAAGGCGACGAGGACCTCGTCGTCCACGTCCAGCGGGAAGATCCCGCCGCCGCCCTTGCCGCCCAGCTGGGTGACCCGGGTCCAGTCGCTCTCGTACTGGTCGTCCAGCCAGGGGAACTGGAGCTTGACCCGCCCCTGCTCTTCCGGGTCCTGGACGTTGGTGACGATGGCGTTGGCCACGCCGGGCATCCGGGGTTCGACGGCCGAACCGCCGCCGGAGGCAAGCCCGTACAGGGAGCGCCACTGGCGTCCGCTGAAGGTCACCCAGCTCTCGTAGTGCTGTCCGTCGCCGAAGACGTGCCGTACGGACGTGGCGGTGTACTTGCCCTGGAAGGGTTCCCCGACGTCGGTCAGCGTGACCGGAACGCCGGGCCGCAGCTTGGGGTTGCCGCGCACGGCGACCTCCAGCTCGGCGAACGAGGAGGTCACGTCGTCGGAGAGGGATTCCGCGGCGAACTTGACCTCGGCCTGCTTGTCGTAGGGCGTGCCCGTCTCGACCAGCGTGGAGGTCTTGAACTTCTTGGCGGCCTCGCCCGGGGCCGTGCCGATGCTGACCCCGGGGTTCTTGGTCGCCAGCGACATGGAGGTGAGCTTCTTCTTCGTGGTGATGTCCCAGCCGCGCGCCTGGACCTTGCCGACCTGGTCGGCGGCGGTGACGGCGGCCCGCAGCCGCAGGATGTCGTGGCGGGCCTGGAGGACGAACGGACTCTTGTCCCCGTCCGTACCGACCCCGGGCGCCCCGGAGGCAGGCTTGGGCTTGGCGAACTCGAACTTCCCCTTCGCGTTCACCGACATGACCATGCCGTTCTCGTCGGCGAGCCGGGCGAGGAAGTCCCAGTCGGTGACGTTGGCCTGGCTGATGAACTCGTACACGGTCTTCGTCGAACCGATCACACCGAGCTGGAGACCGTCCTCCTTGGCCAGCTTGCGGGCGATGTCCGAGGCGCTCTGGTTCTTGTACGCGGCCACCCGGCGCCGGCGCACCAGACGGTGCCCGGCGTCGTAGCCGCGGACGACGGTGAAGGTGCCGGTGCCGTCGTAGTCCGCCTCCAGACCGGTGACCTCGCCGGTCAGCAGCGGATCGGCGGCACCCTTGCCGTCGGCGATCGGGGTGAGCACGACCTTGGACCCGAACCTGATGCCCAGCTTGGCGAGGACCTCCCGGTCCGGGTCCCGGAAGGTGAGCCGGAACGCGGCGGGCACCCCGGCGCCCTGGTCGACCCAGCCGTCGACGAGCATCGGGGCGTAGTCGGGCGGCAGCGGTTTGCCGTCGATGGTCACCTGGATGAGCGTGGAGTACGCGGGCTGCACCATCAGGCACGCACCTCCTCGGCCGAGGGCATCAGGAGTTCCGTGCCCGACCGCAGATCGGCCGGGTTGTCGATGCCGTTGACCTCGGCGATGGCTCGCCACGCGGCGGCGTCGCCGTACTCGCGCCAGGCCAGCGACTGCAGCGAGTCGCCCGCGACGACGCGGTGCACGCGCTGCGCGGTGAGCGCGCCCGAGGTCGGGTTCTGCCCCTTGGCCTTGCTGGGGATCTCGTGCAGCGTCACCTGGCAGGTGGCCCGGATCGGCACACCGGTCGTGCCGAACAGCGAGTAGTTCGCCTCCACGGAACTCACGTACGCCGTGAAGCGGGCCGTGGAGAACGAGCCCCACTGGAACACCACCCAGGGCGGTGAGGGCTGCTTCGCGGCGATGCTCTTCGTCGTCGTCTCGCAGCAGGCCATCAGGGATTCCACCTTCTTCAGCACCGAGTTGCTGTTCGGATCGAGGGACGAGTCCAGGAAGATCTCGACCGTCATCTCCCGGGGCTCGGGACCCATGAACTCTGGGACGTTGCCGTCGCGTACGGCCGCGGTCGGCGTCGTCTTCCACTGGGCGCGGCGGCTCAGCGTCAGCTGCGCCGGGTTGAAGTCGAGCTTGAACGTCTTGATCAGAGCGCCCGGGGTGGTGCTGGTGCCGATAGGCGGCTCGTGGATGGCCAGCGTGGCGCGTACGAGGCTCTTGCCCGCGCCCTTGCTTCCCTTTGCCATGTGTGGTGCCGCCCCCTCAGTCCGTGAACCCGTGATGGGTGATTTCCAGGACCTCCGTGGCGACGGCCGGGCTGGCCGGGTCCAGGGAGGGGCCCTGCCAGCTGACCGGCAGTACGTCGATCAGCCCCCAGCGGGCCACCTCCGAACCGTCCGCCCGCAACGCGGCGATCTGCGCGGTCGGCCGCTTGACCCCGGTCGTCACGGAGGAGATCCAGGCCGCGACCTTGGTGGTGTCCGGGGTCAGCGGGCGGGTCAGCCGGATGTTGGAGAAGGTGACGCGCGACGGAAGCTGCCACACGAACCCGTTGTTGCCGCCCTCCTGGTGCTGCTCGATCTCCACCGCAGACGAGAGCCCTTCGCACCCGTTGAAGAAACCGAGGCTCTCGCCGTCGATGGTCAGGGTGAAGAAGATGGTGGAGCCCGGGTCGAGATCGCGGGACATCGGGGGCGGCCTTTCTGCGGACGTCGGTCGTGCGGGGTGTTGAGAGCCGGATATCGGGTGGCGGGCGGTCAGCGGCGGGGGTCGCGGAGTTTGCCGATCCGCTCCCGGTCGAGCCGGAGTTCGGTGCGGACCAGCCGGGTGATCCGGCCGATCAGCCTGTGCGTCAGCTCGTCGAGCTGGAAGTCGGTCAGGGAACGGGGGTCGAACTGGCCCTTGGCGACCGGGGTGTACCCGGGTGGCGGTTCGCCGGTGGAGTCGTGCGCCGATGACTGGTCACTGGCGGAGCCGGACCCGGACGAGCCCTGCGAGGACGTGCCGCGGGCCGAGACGGTCGATACGGCCGTGGTGGTCCTGGCGGGCGTCGGTTGGGGACCGCCCTTGTCCCGTTGTACGGGGATGGGGGCGGGGGCCGCTCTCGTGGTGACGGTGTTCCCGGGTGCGCTGCCGGGTGCCTTGGGCGCGGCAGCGGTGTGCCGTTGGACAACTGGCGCGGCGGGAAGGGCATTTGGCCGCGGGGTCGTCCTCGGGGTGACGGCGGGCGCGGTGGTGCCGGAACCCGGCTTGGCGGCCGAGAGGAGTGGCACGGCACGGCCGACGGGAGTGCTGGGGGCGACGGCCCGCCGCTGTACCGCCGGTCCGGTGCCCGGGGCTGAGGGCCGACGCAGTGGGACGACCGCCGGGGTTGCCCGGTGCGGTCCGGCGGGGGACCCACGGCC
>NZ_LIQZ01000056.1 GCF_001418655.1 Streptomyces phaeochromogenes
CTGGCTCGGGGGATCGGCCGGGCGGGGTGAACCGGCTGAGCGGGTGGGCCGCTGATGTGGTCGGCCGCCCGCCCGCCGCTGTCGTCGTGTGCCGATCAGCTCCAGGTGACCGCGGACCTCTCCCGCCACAGCGTCGCGATCGACGGGTCTCCCGTCACGCCCGGGAGCGGCGCGCGGTTCCACAACGCCAGGTAGAGCTGGGCGGCCGTCCCCGCCAACTCGCAGTCCGCGTCCGCCACTTCACCCCGCTCGGCCGCCGGGGGCTCGGCCGACAGCCGTACGCTCCACACGGCGTCCGAGTCCGAGGCCCGCACCCTCAGGACACGCGGCTCGTCCGTCCGTACCCTGCTTTTGCTTCGGGCGTGGAAGCCGAGCAGCAGTTCGTCGATGCCGTCGACCGCGAAGTCCACGGGGATCGCGGTCGGGGTGCCGCCGCGCGCAGACTCCGCGTCCACCCGGTGCACGGTCGTCTCGTTGGCCTGCCGCCGTGCCCAGAAGGCCAGCGGCGAAGGGGCGGGCAGGAAACTCCAGCACTCCACGTCGGGAGGGGCGGTGGTGAGCGTCTCGACGAGGCCGCGGTGTCCGTCCCGGAACCAGGTCAGCAACTCCGCGCCGTCCAGCTCGGGCAGGCCGCCGTCGGGATGGTACGAGGTGTGCCCCTCGGCCACGAACGCCGTGGCCCAGCGGTGCACCATGCCGGTGTGCCGCAACAGGTCCCGCACCTGCCACTCCGGGCAGGTGGGCACCTTGGCGTCGGCCCCGGCCTCCTCCGCGGCCTCGGCCAGCAACCCGCCTTCCCGGTCCAGGTATCGAATGAGCTCGGCAATCTCCATGTAGGGGAGTGTGCCGGATGGAGCGGGCTTCAGGAGGGACGGCGGGCGACTCCCTTGCGCCCCTGACCCGGGCGGTGCGGTCCGCCGCTCGGAGCGTGTACCCGACGACGTGGCCTGTCATCGGGTACGACGACACCGAGTGCGGCGCCCTGGTCACGCCCGCGCTCGCCCCGGTCCGTATCGAGGTCGAGGCCCGTGGCCGCCGTGAGGCACGTGCCGCCCTCGGCCGCCGGGCTTCGGGCGTCACCGCGCCTCGGACGTCGCCACGACGTTGGTGAGGGCAGTCGCGCGCGACTCGACATGGGTCGGCGCGCGTCCAACTCCGCGGTCAGCCCTCGGTGTTCGTGTCCTTCTCGTCGAAGCTCGCGAAGTACGCGGCGGCCATGTCCTCGTCGGCGTGGCCCTGGGCGGCGGCGCGGGCGAAGCGTTCGGCGCTCGCGGTGGCGACGTCGAGACGGAGTCCGTGCCGTTCGCCGGCCTCGACGATCAGACGGGCGTCCTTGGCGGCGGTGCCCACGGCGAAGGCGGCCGGTGACAGCTGGTCGTTGAGGATGAGCCCGGCCTTGGCACGCAGGTAGCCCATGTCGAGCGGGCCGCCCGCGATGGCGTCGAAGAAGCTCTGCGGGTCCACGTCCAGGGCCTGGGCCAGGGCCAGCACCTCACCGGTCGCGTTGGTGACGGAGAGGACCCAGCTGTTGGCCACGAGCTTGAGGCGAGTGGCGCTGCCCGCCGCGCCGTCCTCGCCCGTCCACACCGTACGGGCGCCGACGGCGTCGAAGACCGGCGTCACGGCCTCCCTGTCGTCGCTCGGACCGGCGGCGAGGACGAGCAACTGACCGGCCTCGGCGGGCTGTCGGGTACCGAGAACGGGCGCGTCGTAGAAGACCAGGCCCTTCTCGCGGGCGAAGTCGGCCAGTTCGCCGACAGCCTCGATCCCGGCGGTCGTCGACTGCACCCACGTGGTACCGGCGCGCAGGGCGGGCGCGGCCTGCCGCATCACGTCCAGCACGGCAGGACCGTCGTACAGCATGGTCAGGACGACATCGGCACCCTCGACCGCCTCCGCGGGGGTGTCGACGACGTGCGCGCCGTCTGCGGTGAGGGGTTCGGCCTTGTCGCGGGAGCGGTTCCAGGCCCGGACGGTGTGTCCGGCGCGGACGAGGTTGCGGGCCATCGCGGCGCCCATGATCCCGGTGCCGAGGACACTGACGGTGAGCTTGTCGGTCATGACATCAACTTTCCTGATCCGTATGGTGCGTCGGATACCACTGTGCCCTGCGCTCCCCTGCTGTGGCGCGCTGTGCCATGGCGGTGTCGGGCGGGGGGAGTGAGGGGCGCCGCGCCTCGGCGGGCGGCGTCCCGCTTGGCGGCGGCTCAAGCGAGGCCGTCAGTCGGCCGTCGCCCGCCGCGTCCCGTATCCGATGACGGCGGCCACCGCGGCCAGGGCCGCCACGCTGGTGAGGGCGATGGGCAGGGAGAACCAGTCCGCCATGAAGCCGATGGCGGGCGGCCCGAGGAGCATGCCGCCGTAGCCGAAGGTGGAGGCGACGGCGACGCCGCTGGGGCCGGCCAGGGCACCGGCCCGTTCGACGGCGATCGGGAAGATATTGGCGAGGCCGACGCCGGTGACGGCGAAGCCGAGCAGGGCCGCCCACACGGAGGGGGCGAGCGATCCGACGAGCATGCCGACGGCGGCCATCGTGCCGCCCGCGACCACCGTCCGGGTCCGCCCGAGCCGCTCCAGGAGCGTGGTCCCGCAGAGCCGGCCGATCGTCATGGCGAGCGCGAAACACGAGTAACCCGCGGCAGCGATGCCCGGGTGCGCGTCCAGGTCCTGCTCCAGGTGCAAGGTGCCCCAGTCGGCCAGGGCCCCCTCTCCGTAGGCCGTACAGAGGGCGATCAGACCGAAGACGACGACCAGCCGGCGCGTACGGGTGTCCGGCCGCCGGGGTGCACGCTCCTCGGGCTGTCCGGGAACCGACTGCGGTACGGGTGCCGACGGCGGTACGGGAGCCGACTTCGGTACGGGAGCCGATTTCGGTACGGGGGAGTCGTACCGCAGCAGGGCCCGCCCCGCGACAGCCGTCACCAGCAGGCCGATCACGGTCAGGCCGAGTAGATGCCGGGTCGGCGACAACGAGCCCGCGACCAGTCCGCCGAGGCCGGCGCCGATCATTCCGCCCAGGCTGAAGGCCGCGTGGAAACTGGGCATGATCGGCCGCCGCAGCACGGCCACCAGATCGACGGCGGCGCTGTTGAAGGCGACGTTGATCCCGCCGTACGCGGCGCCGAACACCAGCAGGACCGCGCCGAGTGCCCAGGTGGAGTGGGTGAGGGGTGGCAGCGCCACGCTGAGGGAGAGCAGGATGCCGCAGACGACGGTGACGGGGTGGCTGCCGTAGCGGCGGCAGAGCCGGCCGGTGAACATCATCGTGACGACGGCCCCGGCGGAGACTCCAAGGAGGGCGAGCCCCAGCGTGCTGGCGGAGGCGCCGGTCTGTTCCTTGATGGCGGGAATGCGAACGACCCACCCGGCGAAGATGAAGCCGTCGAGGGCGAAGAAGGTGGTCAGGGCGATACGGAGTCGGGTGAGGTCCTTGCTGTGGCCCGGCACGTCGTTGTGCGTTCGGGATTTGTTTATTAGCGGCACAAACTCAGGCTAGGTGGGAGCCGGGGGCTGGGCAAGGGTGTGGTCCGGCGCTCCGGCGCTCCGGCGCTCCGGCGTTCGGGCGCTCCGGCGCGCGGGACGCCAGGGCCGCTCCACCCGGCGCCCCCGCCGCTCAGGGAACATCGGCCACCGAGAAGACCCCCGGCCCGCTGACCCCGTACAGCACACCGCCCACCAGAAGCGGCGGGACCGAGTTCGGTGTCAGTTCCTCGAAGGAGCGGCCCTCCGTGTCGAAGGACGAGGTGGTGCGGCCGATCTCCTTGCCGGTGCGGGGGTCGAGGGCCAGGACGCTGGTGTCCGGCATCGTGACGTACAACCGGCCGTCGTGGAGGGCCGGTTCGCTGAAGACGCGCAGGTCGCGGGAGCTGGTCCACAGCGGCTTTCCGCGTTTCAGGTCGAGGGCGAGCAGGGTCTCGTTGCCGTAGTCGAAGATGTACATGGTGTCGCCGCGCACCAGGGGCGGCGCCTCCGGCTCGACGCTCCAGGGGAAGTCGATCCGGCGGGTCTTCCCGCTGTCGAGCTCCTGGATGAAGAAGGCGGCGGAGACCCCGGAGTTGTCGTCCCAGCGCGCGTAGTACGCCGTGTCGTCCTGGACCGTGGCCAGCCACAGATCGCCCTTGGGCGCCTCGACGTTGCCCAGGGTCCGGCCGGTGCGTGCGTCGAGGCGGGCGATGCCGCCGGAGCCGCCGCGCAGATCGGCGTAGAGGGTCCCCTTGGACCCCTCGTGGAACGGGCTCGCCGACGCGGAGGCCAGCTCGCGCCGCCACAGTTCCTCACCCGTGCGCGGCTCGTACGCCGCGAAGCGCGCGGTGTCGGAAGGCCCGAGCTCGTCCAGCCGTACGAGCAGCACCCCGCTCAGGTACGCGTAGTCGCCCACCGGACCGTCCAGATGCCACAGCCGCGCGCCGGTCCTGGCGTCGAAGGCGTCCACCCCCTCGGAGCGGTCCGAGCTGTTGACGAACACCGCGCCCTCGCGGACGACGGGCTCGCGCAGCGAGAAACCGTCGACCTTCTTCTGGCTCATGGGCTTCGTCCAGTCCACACGGCCCGTCGCCGAACTCAGCCGCATGAGCGCGACCTGTGGAGAGGAGCAGAAGATGCCGAGCGCGTCCGGAACACACGCCGGGCCCATGGGCATCGGATCGTCCTCGTCCGGCTCCAGTGCGTTGTGCCACGGCCGCCAGCCCGCCGGTGCCGAACCACGGGGGGATACCTGCGGGCCGGCCCGGTCCGCCTCGTCGACCGTGCTCGCCGGGTCGTCGTCCAGCACGGTGACCGAAGCGACCCCCGTCATGCCGAGGAGCACCGCGCCGACGAGGGCGGTCCACAGCCATTTTCCACGGCGCTTCCGTTCGGTCGGTCTCGCGCCTGAGGACGGTGACGCCCCTGATCCCGAGAGCACGGTCACCGGGGTCCGGGACGGCTCTTCGTCGGACTCTTCGCCAGTCGGCTCCTCCGGCAGCCCGGTCAGTGCGTCCAGCACCTCGCTCGACGTCGGACGGTCCGCCGGTTCCTTCGCCAGACAGGCAGCTACCAACGGGCGCAGCGGCTCCGGCAGTTCGCCCAGCTCGGGCTCGCTGTGCACGGTGTTGTACGCGGCGAGATAGGCGTTCTCCGCCTCGAAGGGGCTGCGCCCGGTGGCCGCGTACACGAGTACCGCCCCCAGCGAGAAGACATCGACGGCGGAGCCGACCTCGCGGGGGCGGCTGAACTGCTCCGGTGCCATGAACGGCGGCGAGCCCATCACCATGCCCGTCTGGGTGCGGACATCACTGCTGGCCGCGCGCGAGATGCCGAAGTCGATGACGCGTGCCGCCCCGTCGTCGCCCTCGCCCTCCAGCAGGAGCACATTGCTCGGCTTGAGGTCCCGGTGCACGACCTCCGCGCGGTGGATCTCACGCAGTGCCTCGGCGAGTTCGGTGCCGAGGCGGCGCAGCGCCGGCCAATCCAGCGGACCCGCCTCGGCGACCCGTTCGGCGAGGGTGGGGCCCGGGACGAACGCGGTTGCCATCCACGGTCGTTCCGCGTCCGGGTCGGCGTCCACGACCGGCGCGGTGAACGCACCGCTGACCCGGCGCGCGGCCACGATCTCCTGCCGGAACCTGGCCCGGAACTCGGCGTTGTCGGCATACCTGGTGTGCACGACCTTGACGGCGACGGCCCGCCCCGAGGCCGATCTGCCGAGATAGACGACGCCCATGCCGCCGCTCCCGATCCGCGATTCGATCCGGTAGCCGCCGACGGACCGCGGATCGTTCTCGCGCAGGGTCACCGTGTCTCCTTCACCCGTTCACGCCTGGGCGGTTCCGGCCCGGATCTTCCTGACAGGTCTTCTTCTGACAGGGACCCTTCACTCTAGTGCCAGGTCGCCCGGTCGCCAGGGCTCTTCCGGTGAGCGCAACGTGCGTCCACGGTTCAGGCCCGCGCACCCCCGTCGACCCGCAGGACCGTGCCGGTCACGAACGAGGAGCAGTCGCTGAGGAGCCAGGCGGCGGCCTGGGCGATCTCGTCGGGGTCGGCCGCGCTGCGCAGAGGGGTGTGCGCCTGGAGCCGCTCCTGGAGGACTTCTCCGCCCTTCCGCGGCGCGACCGCAACCTCGTACGCCGTGTCTTCCTCGGACCGCACCCGCAGGGGCGGCGGCTGTACGGAGTGTCGGACGCGGACGCCTTCGCCCGCAACGCGACGTAGCGGCTGCGCGCCACCGCCGCCCGCTATCCCGACGACCCCGAGGTGACCGGGCTGGTGCGTGAACTCCTGGCCGGAAGCGAGGAGTTCACCCGGCTGTGGGCCTCCCGCGACGTGAGCGCCGAGCTCACCCTGTGCAAGACGTTCCAGCACCCGCTGGTCGGCCCGGTCACCGTCAACTGCGACGCCCTCGACATCACCGACCGGGACCAGCAGGTCGTGATCTACACGGCGGCCTCCGGCTCACCGTCCGAGGAGGCCTTGCGACTGCTGTCGGTCATCGGCACGCAGCGTATGGACGTGGGGCGCTGAGCCGGGTGGGCGGTCCGGCGGCCCTCAGACCCGCGTATACGTGAGCCGTCGCCCGTCCGCCAGTTCGCGTACGAGGGTGTCGCCCTCGGTGCGCAGTGTGGAGGAGCCGCCGCGGAGGCAGGGGCCGGAGGAGGCGGGCTGGTCGATCGCCGGTGGTGCGAAGCGTGCGGGACCGTCGGCGTCCCCTACGGAGACCAGGTTCATGTCGGCCTCGCAGTGTTCGCCGCCGCCGTCCGAGACCAACGTGGCGGCCGGGCTGCCCACCGGTGTCCGCTCGACGGTCATTCGCTGCGTGCCACCGTTGGCCAGTGGGCGCTGCCAGGTGCCGAGCAGTTCTTCGGGCAGCTTCTCCGGCCCCTCGATCCTGTGCAGTTCGGCGGTGCGCCCCGCTGCCTCCCAGCGGAGGGAGTTCCCGTCGGTCCGGGAGAGGACATGCTCACCGAGGGCCGAGCACGAGCCGGCGGGGACGCTGTTGACGACCCTCGTGTCCAGCCGTAGCGACGCACCGTCGCCGGACGGCTTGGCGGCGAGTTTGCCGTCGCTCTTGCACTCGTAGGTGTCGCCGAGGCTGATGCTGGTGGCGACGACCTCGCCCACCTGCCCCGACGAGACGACGAACCGGCGGAACTGATCGGTCGGCTTCCCGTCCCGCTCGACCTCGCCCGCCCAGATGCCCACGAACGCCTTGGGTACGTCGGATGTCAGGCCGTCGTCGTCACCGGAAGTGGAACCGGAGCCAGAGCCCGCGTCGGATTCCGAACTCCCGTTGGGCAGTGGGAGATCCGCGGCCCACGCGGCGTACAGGCCTCCTGCCACCACGGCGGCTGCCGCCAGCGCGAGCGCGGTCCGGCGGCCCCTGCGCTTTGGGCCAGGGCGCGGCGAAGGAGTCGACTCCGTGCGCCCGCTGTCCGGCCTCGGCACGACCTGGGTTCCCCACTCCGACCGTTCCGACTGCTCCGAGGCGCGAGGTTCCTCCCAGGTCACGAGCGAGGCGGTGGACGACGTCGCGGACGTAGGCGCGGGCGTGGCCGGTGCGGGCGACGACACGTAGGCGGCCGGTGCCGGCGCTGCCATCGCGCTCGCGTGCGGCGGCGTGTCCGTGTCGAGCAACTGGACGGCGCTGCGGCCCAGTTCGGCGATGATCTGGGCAGGCAGCCACGGCGGCGACGAGGTGTTGGTCGCCACCGGTTGCATCCGTGCGACGACCTCCTCCGGAGTCGGCCTGGCCGCCGGGTCCTTGGCGAGGCAGTCGGCGATCAGTCCCCGTACCGGCTCCTCGATCCCCGTCAGGTCCGGCTCCTCCTGCGCGATACGGAACATCACGGCGTGGACCCCGCCGGAACCGCCACCGCCGAACGGCGTCTGCCCGGTCGCCGCGTACGCCAGGACCGTACCCATGCAGAAGACGTCGGAGGCCGGGCCCACCGGCTCGTCCCTGAGCTGCTCGGGCGACATGAAGCGGGGCGAGCCGACCAGCACGCCCGAACTGGTCGGGGTCGAACCGGGTACCGCGTCCAGCGCCCGCGCGATGCCGAAGTCGATGACCCGGGGGCCGTCGATGGTGATCAGGACGTTGGAGGGCTTGAGGTCCCGGTGGACCAGCCCCGCGCCGTGAATGTCGAGCAGGGCGCTGGCGAGTCCGTGGGCGAGGGTGCGTACGGAAGGGGCGGGGAGGGGGCCGTGTCCCTGGGGCGAGACGATGTGTTCGAGTGAGGGTCCCGCGATGTAGCCGGTGGCCACCCACGGCGTCTCGGCCTCGGTGTCCGCGTCGAGGACCGGTGCCGTCCAGCGGTCGCTCACCCTGCGCGCCGCCGCGACCTCCAGCCGGAAGCGCTCGCGGAACTCGGGTTCGGCGGCCAGCTCCGGCTTGATGAGCTTGACCGCGACCGTGCGCCCGCCCTCCGAACGTGCCAGACAGACCCGGCCCATGCCGCCCGCGCCGAGGGTTCTGAGCAACCGATACCGGCCGATTCTGTCGCCAACCCCACCGGAGGTGGCATCGAAGTCGCCTGTCGACGGCTTCGTCATCTGACTGTCTCCCCTCGGTCGGCACTCCGCCCCACTCACTGCCGCGAAGGGTCACGAGCCGGTGGTCCACGAGCTTCCGTTTGACGTGAACAGAGGCTACCCGGCTTCGAGTTGCTGGTCGTGCGACGCCCGCGGGCTGTGGCCACGCTCTTGTGCGGCAGTGTGAGGATCGCGTGCCGGTCAGGTGCGCCGTGTGGCGATGCCGAGGGAGTTGGCGGCGACGATGGCCCCGATGCTCGCCCACTCCGTCCAGCCCAGGTGCTGGCCGAGGCCGAGCAGGCCGACCACGGCGGCGAGGACGGGGTTGACGCTCATGAACAGCCCGAAGGCCTGGGCGGGTACGCGGCGCAGGGTGAACATGTCCGCGAGGTACGGCACCGCCGAGGCGAGCACCCCGGCGGCGACGGCGTACCCGACGGCCTCGGCGGTCGGCGGGTGCCGGAGCACCAGGACGACGCCGACCGGCAGGAACATCAGGGCGGAGAGTCCCGACGCGGCGGCCGAACCCTGCGCACCGGGGACGCGTTGGCCGACGGTCCGGTTGAGGAGGATGTACGAAGCCCAGCAGGCGGCGGCGAGCAGACCCAGGGCCATCCCGGCATAGTCGGTTGAGGGCTGCGGGCGCATCAGCGTCACCACGCCCGCGGCGGCGACGACCGCGGCACAGATGTCCACGCGGCGGCGGGCGGCGGACAGGGCGATGACGAGCGGGCCCAGGAACTCCAAGGTCACCGCCAGTCCCAGGCCGATGCGGTCGATGGCGCTGTACAGGGACAGGTTCATCGTCCCGAAGACCAGGGCGAGGAGCAGCACCGGCCGCCACTGCCACCAGGTGAAGCTCCGCAGCCGCGGCCGGGCGACGGTCAGCAGGACGACCGCGGCCACGTACTGGCGGACCGCGACGACCCCGACAGGACCGAGCACGGGGAAGGCGAGGGACCCGATCGCGGCGCCGGTCTGGGTGGACAGGCCGCTGCCGATCATCGTGGCCACACCGGCGAGCCGCTGTGACCGGCCGGCCGGCTGCGGCTGCGGCTGTGACTGGGACTGCGACTGCGGGTCCGGAAGGCCCGGGGTCGCCCGGCGCTCCGGTGCCGCGGGGCGGGGCGCGGCAGTGGGGCATACGGAGGTGGTGGAGCGTACGGAGGCGGTGGTGCCCGGTGTGGGTGCGGCTCGCATGCTTCGATCGTGTGACTTGGCGGCTCTTGCGCAAAATGCACGCGGTGGGACATCTATACGCTTCAGTCATGGATGTGGAGCTACGGCAGTTGCGCTGTCTCGTCGCGATCGTCGAAGAGGGCACCTTCACCGACGCGGCCATCGCGCTCGGCGTCTCCCAGGCGGCCGTGTCCCGGACCCTGGCCTCGCTCGAACGTGCCCTGGGCGTACGGCTGTTGCGCCGAACTTCGCGCGAGGTGGCGCCGACCCCGGCGGGACTGCGCGTCGTGGCGCACGCCCGGCGGGTGCTCGGGGAGGTGGCCGATCTGGTCCAGGAGGCCAGGTCGGGTCATACGCGTCTGCGGATCGGGTACGCCTGGTCGGCGCTCGGCCGCCACACGTCGGCCTTCCAGCGCCGCTGGGCCAAGGCGCAACCGGAGACGGACCTGCGGCTGGTCCGCGCCAACTCCGCCACCGCCGGTCTGGCGGAAGGCGCCTGCGAACTCGCGGTCGTGCGCAGGCCGTTGGAGGAGGACCGGCGGTTCGACTCCGCCATCGTCGGCCTTGAGCGGCGCCTGTGCGCCCTGGCCGCCGACGATCCCCTGGCCCGGCGCCGCTCCGTCCGGCTCGCGGACCTCGGCGGGCGCACGCTCCTGATCGACCGCCGGACCGGCACCACGACCGCTGAACTCTGGCCGCCGGACGCCCGCCCGGAGACCGAGGAGACGTCCGACGTCGACGACTGGCTCACCGTGATCTCCAGCGGCCGTTGCGTCGGCCTGACGGCGGAGTCCACCGCCCACCAGTACCCCCGGCCCGGCATCGTCTACCGGCCGGTCCGCGACGCGGAGCCCATCGCCGTACGCCTCGCCTGGTGGCGGGACGACCCGCACCCCGCCACCCAGGCGGCGATCGAACTGCTCACGGCTCTGTACCGCAACGGCTGACCGGCTTCAGCCAGTTCTACGCGGAACAGTTCTACGCCAGTGCCGCAGCCCCGGCCCGGTTCAGCCGACGTGCACCCGCGGCCGTCGTGCCCGGTCCGGTTCCGCCTCGCGGAGGACCTCCCGGGTGACGGGCGCGACCTCGCCCTGGCCGAAGAGGAAGAAGCGGAGGAAGTTGGTGAAGGGGTTGCCCTCGGTCCACTCGAAGTAGATGTGCGGAATGCAGCCGGTGGTGTCGCGGACGTGCAGGACGAGGGCGGCCAGGGCGTTGGGGACGGAGGACGACTCCAGGGTGAGCACGCGGTAACGGCCGTGCAGGACCTCGCCGCGTACGGTCAGGCCCGCCTCGAACTCCGACGGGTCCAGGACCGTGACCTCGACGAAGACGAAGTCCTCCTGGGCGGGGACGTCGTTGTCCGCGCGGATCTGCTCGATCTTCTCGCGGTACTCGGTGATGTCGCGGTTGTCGGGTTCGTTGGCGATGAACCGGATCCGGCGGCTGGCGATGTCCCGTACGAACCGCTGGGCCATGCCGTCCATGGTCACGCTGGTGACGCGGAGTTCGAAGGCGCGGGCGAGTCGCGAGAGGAGGGAGACGAGGATGATGCCGGCGATGAAGCAGGCGCCGATCTTCACGCCGTCCGGGCGCTCGATGACGTTCGCGACGGTGACGTAGAGGAAGACCACCGAGATCACGGCGAAGGCGATGGTCCAGTTGCGCTGGCCGGCCTTGCGCGCGGCGATGGTCACCGCGATCGCGGCCGAACTGATGAGGACCAGGACGCCGGTCGCGTACGCACCGCCCTGCGCGTCGACGTCCGCGTCGAAGATCCAGGTGACCAGGAACCCGACCAGCGTGAAGACGATCACCATCGGGCGGACGGCGCGCGCCCAGTGCGGGGCCATGCCGTAGCGGGGCAGATAGCGGGGCATCAGGTTGAGCAGCCCGGCCATGGCGGAGGCTCCGGCGAACCAGAGGATGGCGATGGTGGACGCGTCGTAGACCGTACCGAAGGCGTTGCCCAGGTACTCGTGCGCCAGATACGCGAGCGCGCGGCCGTTGGCCTCGCCGCCCGACTCGAACTCCTTCTCCGGGATCAGCAGCGTGGTGATGAAGCTGGTCGCGATCAGGAACACGCTCATGATGAGCGCGGCTGTGGTCAGCAGCTTCTTCGTGCCGCGGATACGGCCCTTGGGGTCTGCCTCGGTGTCGCCGGGATCGCCCTCGACGTGCGGCATGACCGCCACGCCGGTCTCGAAGCCGGACAGGCCGAGCGCCAGCTTCGGGAAGACCAGCAGTGCCACCCCGACCATGGCAAAAACGTTTCCGTGCTCGGCGGTCAGGGCGGTGGACCAGTCGCTGATCACATGCCCCTCGGTGACCACGTGCCAGAGCCCGGTCGCCACGACCACGACGTTGAGCGCCAGATAGAGGCCCACCAGTGCCACGGCGACACCGATCGCCTCCAGGAAGCCCTTGAGGAACACCGCGCCGAGAAGGGCGATGAGCACCAGCGTGATCAGCACCTGTCTGTCGTGCAGCGCGTCGGCCAGATGCGGGTTCTCCACCAGGTGGGTGGAGGCGTCGGCGGCCGACAGGGTGATGGTGATCAGGAAGTCGGTCGCGGCGAAACCGAGCAGCGTCAGGACGAACAGCTTGCCCTTCCAGAAGGTCAGGAGCCGCTCCAGCATGGCGATCGAGCCCTCGCCGTGGGGGCTTTCCTCGGCCACCCGCCGGTACACGGGCAGCGCGCCCGCCAGCGTGACGACGACCAGCACGATGGTGGCCACGGGTGAGAGCAGTCCGGCGGCGAGAGCCGCGATGCCCGGCTGGTAGCCGAGGGTGGAGAAGTAGTCGACGCCGGTCAGGCACATCACCCGCCACCAGCGCTGTCCCTTGTGCACGGGCTCGGGCGCGGCGGGCCGCGATACCGCCTGCCGGCCCTTGCCCATGTCGGACAGCCCCTCCAGCATCCAGGCGCGCAGGCGACTGGGCGGAGGGTGTTCGGTGGTGGCCATCGGCGTGCTCCTGATGTCCGGCTCGGCGTGCGGTTTCCGGCCATCACGCGGACGGCGGCACCAGCGTATGCAGAGCGTGAC
Source organism: Streptomyces phaeochromogenes (assembly GCF_001418655.1). Taxonomy (GTDB): domain Bacteria; phylum Actinomycetota; class Actinomycetes; order Streptomycetales; family Streptomycetaceae; genus Streptomyces; species Streptomyces phaeochromogenes. Next base: position 12,729 of record NZ_LIQZ01000056.1, read on the forward strand.
GCACAGGCCCACGGATGAGGCCGCCACAGGCGTCAAGCTTCCGTTAAGAGAGACCGTGCGAGCGTCGGTGGGACATCAGGACGACGACGTTCTGGCTTCGGGGGAGTGGTGGGGGCCATTCGAGGGGCGTCACGGACCGCGGGTCCGGAGCGCGCACACCCAGCGTCATCTCGTACGCCGTCCCACGGGCTGCCGACCCCGTGGTGGATGTACGCGCGGACCAGACGGAAACCCGTGTTCCAGCCAGGAGGTCGCGACCGGCTTCACCGTTGAACGTCGTCCGTCACCCCCGTCCAGCCGTCGAGTACGGCCCGGGTCGGCATGGCCTCCCAGTCGCCGGGGACCGTGCACAGCAGGGCGCCCGCGAGGGCGGCGGTGTCGAGGCACCGTTTGACGTCGGCGCCCGCCATCAGCTCGCTGAGGTACGCGCCGACGAAGGCATCGCCCGCGCCGACCGGATCGACGACCTGGACCGGGACGGCGGCCTGGCGGTGGTGGACGCCGTCCACCAGGGCCGACGCCCCTTCGGCGCCGAGTTTGATCACGGCGCCCGCGGGGCCGAGGCCGGTCAGGGCCGCGGCCAGCTCCTCGGGGTCGTCGGCACGCTCGCGGCCCAGGACGAGGGCGGCCTCGTCGTCGCCCGCGAAGACGATGTCGGCCCGCTCGACCAGCCTGCGCAGGACGGGTGCCGCCGTTTCGGGCTGCCACAGCGCGGACCGGTGGTTCACGTCGACCGACACCTTCACCCCGGCCTCGCGAGCGACGTCCACGGCGTGGAACACCGCCGCGGCGGCGGTCGCGCCGAGCGCCGGCGTGATGCCGGTGACGTGGAGCAGACCGGCCCCGGCGACGAGCGCGTCGTCGACGTCCGCCGGGGCCAGCCGCGCACCCGCCCCGTGCGCGCGGTAGTACCAGACCTTCACCGCCCCGCCCGGCAGCCGCTCCTTGAGCATCAGGCCGGTGGGCGCGTCGGGGTCCCGTACGGCGTGCACGTCGACGCCTTCCGCGGTGAGTTCGCGTACGACGCGGTCGCCGACGGAGTCCGTGCCGAGCCGGCCGATCCAGCTCACGGGGGTGCCGAGCCGGGACAGCGCGATCGCCACGTTGCTCTCGGCTCCTCCGATGCCGAGTGCCATGTGGGGCACATGCTGGAGGTGCCCGACGGTCGTTGCGGCGAGGAGGCCCATCGTCTCGCCGAGGGTGACGACCCGGCCGCCGCTCACGAGCGGGCCTCGGCGACGGCGTCGAGGGCACGCCGGGCACGGTCGGCGAGTGCCCCGAGGTCGCCACCGGCCAGGGCGTCGCCGGACAGCGCGCCGCCGAGTCCGACGGCCAGGGCTCCGGCCCGTATCCAGGCCCCGACGTCGTCGACGCCGATGCCGCCGGACGGCATCACGCGGACGTCGGGGTAGGGATCGGTGAACGCCTTCAGGTGCGCGGGGCCGACGGTGGAAGCGGGGAACAGCTTGACCGCCGTCGCCCCGGCGTCCCAGGCCGCGGCCAGCTCGGTGGGCGTCAGCCCGGCGGGGTAGACCGGGACGCCGGCCTGCCGGGCCACGGCCACCACATCGGCGCGGAAGCCGGGCGAGACGAGGAAGCCCGCTCCAGCGTCCAGGCTTCGGCGGGCCTCCTCGACGGACCGCACGCTGCCCATCCCGAGGTCCGCGGCATCGCCGAGGTCCTTGCGCAGCCGCTCCAACGCGTCGAGGGCGCCGGGGGTGGTGAGGGTGAGTTCGAGGCAGACGAGTCCGGCGTCGGCCAGCGTCCCGGCCGCGGGCAGCAGATGCTCGGGGGTGTCGGCGCGCAGCACGGCCACGACTCCCGTGCGCCGCAGTGCCTCGGCGGGTTCGGCCCGGTGGGCGGGGAGGGTCTCGGTCACGACGTGCTCTTCTCGGGCGTGGGCTTCGGCAGGGCCGTCGCGTCGGTGAGGAGGGTGAGGTCCCGGTCGCGGGTCTCCGGCGCCATCCGGGCCGCGACCAGGCTGATGATCATCATCAGGGTCATGTAGGCGGCGACCGGCACCCACGAACCGGAGAACGCGGTGAGCAGGGAGGCGCAGATCAGCGGTGCGACACCGCCGCCCAGCACCGAGGAGAACTCCCGGCCCAGGGTGACACCGGCATAGCGGTAGCGGCTGCCGAACAACTCGGGGAAGTAGCTCATCTGCACGCCGACCGCGCCCTGTCCGGCCAGGACGAAGCCGATGACGATCGCCACGGTGATGGCGTACGGCGACCCGGTGTTGAGCGCGATGAAGGTCGGTCCGGGCAGCAGCACGAGGGCGGCCAGGATCGCCATGTAAACGGGCCTGCGCCCGACGCGGTCCGAGAGGATGCCGAATCCGATCGCCGCGATACCGCCGCAGGTCGCCCCGATCATCAGCACCTTGGGCACGAACGAGGAGTCGACGCCGACCGTGGAGACCAGATACGAGGCCATGAAGACCTGGTAGGTGTACGACTGCGCGCTGATGCCGACGTTCATGAACAGCACCAGGAGCATGGGCTTGCGGCCGTGCTGGAAGACCTCCGCCACCGGCGACTTGGGCTTCTCGTGCTGCTTCTTGAGCTCCTGGAAGACCGGGCTCTCGCTGAGCCTGCGCCGGATGAGGACGGCCACGACGGTGACGACCAGGCTGCTGGCGAAGACGACCCGCCAGCCCCAGGCCATCAGGGCTTCCTCGGACAGCGTCTGGGCGAGGATCCAGGCGAGGGCGCCCAGTACGGTGCCCAGGGCGGCCCCGGTCATGACGAGCGAGGCGAGCCTGCCGCGCCGTCCGACCGCCGCCGTCTCGGTCAGCAGGGTCGCGCCGCCCGACTGTTCGGCGCCGGCTCCGAAGCCCTGGAAGAAGCGGCACAGGACGAGCAACGCCGGGGCGAGCAGGCCGACTTGGGAGTACGTCGGCAGCAGTCCGATGGCGAACGTCGAGACGCCCATCAGGAAGAGCGTGGTGACCAGTACCCACTTACGGCCGAGCCGGTCGCCGTAACGGGAGAAGAACAGGCCGCCGAGGGGCCGGGCGGCGAACCCGACGGCGTAGGCGGCGAAGCTGGCCAGGAGGGCGACCGCCGGTGTGGCGTTGGGGAAGAACAGGTCGCCGAAGACCAGGGCGGACGCGGTGCCGTAGATGACGAAGTCGTACTGTTCGAGCGCCGTGCCGACGAGGCCGGCCCAGGCTGCGCGGCGGACGGCGCCGGGGTCGGCGGAGGTGTCCGTGGCGGGGGGTGCGGAGTCGCTTGCTATGGGTCCGGTGGACGTGTCCATCAGCCATGCCTCCTTGAATGGGATGGGCATCGGGGACGAAAGGGAGACAGCGCGGTACGGAAAGGGAGCCGGCGCGGAATCGAAGGGGAGACAGCGCGGTACGGAAGGGGGACAGCGCCGTACTGAGGGGTGCGGCGGACCTGTCGGGCCGCTTCGACGCGGCTCCCGGCCTTGGACGTTCAGGCAGCGGTGCCGTGCGGCCGGACGACGACCTTCAGGTGCGTCGGGTCCATGACCGGCGCGCGCAGGGCGTCGGCGGCACGGTCGAGCGGGAAGCGGCCCGTGAGGATGGACGAGAGGTCCACCCGGCCGTCGGCCGCCAGGGCCAGCGCGGTGGGGAACGCGTGGGCGTAGCGGAACGCGGTGACGAGGTCGATCTCCCACCGCTGGAGGTGCGCGAGCGGTAGTCCGTCGACGGCGGGAGCGGCCTGTCCGACGACGGTGGCGCGTGCGGCGGGCTTCAGGGTGCGAAGCCCCTGCCAGAGCGCGGCGGGGTGGGCCGAGCACTCCAACAGCCGGTCCATGCCGGTGATTTCGAGGTCCTGTGCGGCGGTGTTGACCACCGCGGTGGCGCCGAGCTTGCGGGCCTGGGCGAGCCGGGCGTCGTTCACATCGGTGACGATCACCTCGGCCGCGCCCGCGGCTCGTGCCACCTGGGCCACGAGGATGCCGATCGGTCCGGCTCCGGTGATCAGGACCCGGTGTCCGAAGGCGACCTCGGCCCGCCGCACGGCCCAGACCGCGACGGCCAACGGCTCGATCAGCGAACCGAGTTCGAGCGGAACCCCGTCCGGCAGGGGATGGACGGCCCGGGCGGGGACGACGACGTGTCCGGCGAGGACTCCATGTGTCGGCGGTGAGCCCAGACAGGTGCCGTGCGGACAGAGGTTGTAGCGGCCCGAACGGCAGGTCCGGCAGGTGCCGCAGCCGACGGCGGGTTCGATCGCGACCGGCGTACCGGCCTCGACATCCGTCCCGGGGCCGACGGCCGTGACGACACCGGATGCCTCGTGGCCGAGGACGGTCGGCTGCCGGAGCACGTTCTGGCCGTTGCGCCCGCCGGCGAAATAGTGCATGTCCGAGCCGCAGATGCCCACGGCGTCGATCTCGACGAGCACTTCGTCGGGGCCGAGGGTGCGCAGCGGGACCTCTTCGATGCGGAGGTCGTCCGGGCCGTGCAGTACGGCGGCTCTGGTCGTGGTGGGAGTAGTGGAAACTGACACGGTCTCACATCCTTGTGAGAGTGGTTGGGTTGGAGCTCAGGCCGCCAGCAGCGGCTCCGAGTCGGCGGCCTCGGCAGCGGCGCCCGCCGCCGCGTCCGTGCCGTGCCGGGCGAGGATGCCGATGAACTCGGCGACCCGCTCGGTGAATTGGGGGTGCTCGGCGAGCCGGTCGCCGAGCAGGCCGCCGTTCATGACGGCGGTGACGAAGTCCCGTACGGACGTGGTGCGTTCGGCCGTCCGCCGCAACTCCTCGCGCGCCGGGTCCGCCATCGCGGCGGCGTGCGGACCGGCGTCGAGGCCGGTGGGCGGCGCCATGCAGCACAGGTACGCGGCGACGGTCAGCGCGAGATGGTGGGGCATCCGTCCACCGCGCAGCTGCCTGAGTGCCGGGTCCGGCACCCGCTGGCGCAGCTTGACGGAGCCGTCCGAGCCGACCTGCTGGGTGCGGTGCCCGAGAGCCGTGTTGGCCCAGCGGTCGAAGAGCTGTGCCACGTAGGCGTCGAGGTCGAGGCCGGCGGGGACGGTGAGGCTGGGCAGGTAGTCGTCGTGCAGGACGCGGCGCGCGGCCTCGGCGACGAAGGGCCGGCCGATCGCGTCCGGGATGGTGGCCCGGCCGTCGAGCGCGCCCAGGTAGGCGATGAGCGAGTGGGTGCCGTTCAGCAGCCGCAGTTTGAGCAGTTCGTACGGCTCGACGTCCTCGGCGAACAGCGCGCCGCCGTGCTCCCAGCCGGGCCGGCCGGCGGCGAAGCGGTCCTCCAGGACCCACATGGTGAACGGCTCGGCGGCCACGGGGACTTCGTCCCGCAGACCGAGCCGGTCGGCGACCGTTCGGCGGTACGCGTCGGTGGTGGCCGGGACGATCCGGTCGACCATGGTGTTCGGGAACGTCACGGCGCCGGCCAGCCACGGGAGGAGTTCGTCGCGCTCGACGGCCGGCAGTGCCTCGGCGAACTCCCGCACCAGGCGCCCGGTCTGCCCTCCGTTGCCGGCCAGGTTGTCGCAGCTGAGCACGGTGACGGGCGTGGCGTGCGAACGCAGGCGGCGCTGCAGCCCTCGTACGATCAGGCCGATCGTGGTCCGCGGCGGTGCCTCGCCGCGCAGGTCGGACCGTACGCCGTCGTGGTCGGTGTCGAGGTGCCCGGTGCGCGGCGAGAAGGTGTAGCCGTGCTCGGTGACGGTGAGCGAGACGATCCTGGTGGCCGGGGCGGCGACTGCGTCGAGGACGGCGTCCGGCTGCTGGGTGGCCACCAGTGCTCCGGTGTGCACGGCGGGAATCGTGACGCGGGATTCCGTCGGCGAGATCTCGACCACGCCGTAGCGGAAGTCCTGGGCGCGCAGCGCGTCGGCCACGGTCGCCGAGCGGCTCGCCACTCCGAGGATCCCCCAGGGGCCGTCGGTGTGGTCGAGGGCGGCTGCGGTGTAGACGGCCTGGTGGGCGCGGTGGAAGTTGCCGAGTCCCAGGTGCACGATGCCGGTCTCGGCGAGTGCCCGCCGGTGCAGGAGTGAAGAGGCGGCAGCCGTACGGGAGTTGAGAGTGGGAAGGTCCGTGGTCGTCATGTCACCAGTCCGTCATCGAGCCGTCGCGGCGGCGGGCCACGGGCAGGTAGGCGGGTTCGTAGGGATACCGGGCGGCCAGGGCCTCGTCGACCTCGACGCCGAGGCCGGGGGCGTCGCCGGGGTGCAGATGCCCGTCGGCGTAGCTCCACTCGTGCCGGAACACCTCGTGGACCAGCGGCTCGTAGCCCATGTACTCCTGGATGGCGAAGTTCGGGGTGGACAGGCCGACGTGCAGGGACGCGGCCAGCGCGACGGGTGAGACGTCCGAGGGGCCGTGCGGGCCCAGCTTCACCTGCCAGACCTCCGCCAGGGCGGCGATGCGGCGCAGATGACTGATGCCGCCTGCGTGCGTGACGCACGTGCGGATGTAGTCGATCAGCTGCTCGGTGATGAGCGTCTGGCATTCCCAGACGGTGTTGAAGACCTCACCGATCGCCAGCGGTGTCGTGGTGTGCCGGCGCACGTGGCGCAGCACTTCCTGGTTCTCGGCCGGGGTGACGTCCTCCAGCCAGAAGAGGTCGACGTCCTCCAGGGCGCGGCCGAGGCGTGCGGCCTCGTTCGGGGTGAGGCGGTGGTGGGCGTCGTGGAGGAGCTTCACCTCGGGCCCGACGTGCTCACGGGCCGCCGCCAGTGCGCCGGGGGCGTGCCGCAGATAGGCGGCGGTGTCCCAGACCTCCTCGACGGGGGCGGCGCCGCGGCCGGCCGGCTCGTATCCGGCGTCCGGACTGCCGACGCCGTAGACGATGTCCAGCCCGGGCACGCCCGTCTGGGCCCGGATGGCCTGGAAGCCGCGTTCGCGCTGGGCGTCGAGGGAGTCGAGCAGTTGCGGGACGTCCCAGCCGGTGGCGTGGGTGTAGGTGAGGACGCGGTCGCGGACGGCGCCGCCGAGGAGTTGGTAGACGGGCTGGTCGGTGGCCTTGCCCTTGATGTCCCACAGGGCGAGGTCGACGGCGCCGATGGAGGTCATGGTGACCGGGCCGCGCCGCCAGTACACCCCGCGGTACAGGTACTGCCAGGTGTCCTCGATACGCGCCGGGTCGCGGCCGATCAGCAGCGGGGCGACATGGTCGCGCAGGTAGGAGGCGACGGCGAGTTCGCGGCCGTTGAGGGTGGCGTCGCCCCAGCCGACCAGCCCCTCGGCGGTGGTGATCTTGAGGGTGACGAAGTTGCGTCCCGGGCTGGTGACGATGACGTCCGCCGAGACGATGGTGTCGTGCTTGCTCATCGGACCCTCTCCACGATGTTGTGCAGCCCTTCGCCGGCCGCCAGCCGGCGGATGTTGGCTGTGATGTCGGACATCCGGCGGGCGAAGGTCTGCCGGGTGAGCCCCGAGGAGTGCGGCGTCATCAGCACGTTGGGCAGGTCGTGGAAGGCATGGCGGCTCGGTGCCCCCGTGTTGCCCGAGGCCGGGTAGTCGTACCAGACGTCGATCGCGGCACCTCCGATCACACCGTCGCGCAGGGAGGCGTACAGCGCGTCCTCGTCGACGACCGGGCCGCGGCCGACGTTGACCAGGACGGCCGACTCGCCCATGCGGGCCAGTTCCGGCGCGCCGATCAGCCCGGTGGTCCGCTCGGAGAGCGGTACCGAGACCACGACCACGTCCGCGGTGTCCAGGAGTGGGTCCAGGTCGTCGACGCGCCCCGCCCACACGAGCCTCTCGGCCACCGCGTCGACGTCACCGCGACGGGTCACGGCCACGCCTCGGGCGCCGAACGCCCGGAAACGCTGCCAGGTGCGGGCGCCGATGTGCCCGAACCCGACGAATCCGATCGTGGTGTCGGCCAGCGCGTCGGGCCACGGTGCGCCGGGCGAATGGGCGGGCGAGTCCCAGGTGCCGCGCCGCAACGCCGCGTCCTGACGCAGGAATCCGCGCCGCAGCAGGACCGTGGCGGCCACGACGTACTCGGCGATCGAGTCCTCGTGGTGGAAGGTGTTGGCGACGAGGGTGCCCGGGGGCAGCGCCGCGACGTCGATCTTGTCGATACCGGCGCCGGCGGCGTGCACCAGGCGCAGCCCCTTGCCCGCCGCCGCCATCTCGGGCGAGCACACCCCCGACACCAGCACGTCGGCGTCGCGCAGTGCTTCGACGACGGCGTCGGTGTCGGCGGGGTCGGGCCAGCTCACGGTGGTCCGGCCAGGCAGGTCGGCCTCGAACCGCTCGCGCAGCGGGGCCAGATTGGGGTCGGCGACGACGACGCTCAGACCATCGGTGTTCAGGGGCGGACCCTTGTACGTCGTCATGCGTGCTCCCGGGTGACAGGAGGCGTGCGGGTCGTCGCGACAGGCCCAGTGGAGCCGCGGACCACGAGCTGGGTGGGCAGCCGCAGTGTGCGCGGCTCCCGGTGCTCGTCGGCGATGGCCTGGGAGAGCATCTCCAGGCTGAGCGCCCCGGCCCGGTCCATGGGGACCGCGATGGTGCTCAGTGCGGGGTACGCGGTCGCGGCGAGCGGCATGTCGTCGATGCCGACCACGCTGAGGTCGTCCGGGACACGCACCCCGAGCTGCCGTGCTCCGGCGATCACGCCGAGGGCGACGAGGTCGTTGTGTGCGATCACGGCGGAGGCGCCGGACGCGATCACCCCGGCCGCCGCGGCGGTGCCGCCGGCCACCGTCTCGGACTGCCAGCCGAGCACCTCCAGCTCCAGGCCGACCCGCTCGGCCTGGACACGGGCCAGGTCGACGCGGTGGCTGTTGGACCACGAGTGCTGGGACCCCTGGACGTACGCGAGGTGCCGGTGGCCCAGCGCCGCCAGGTACTCGACGGTCTGGCGCAGGCCGTCACCGGCGTCCGCGAGAACACAGTCCGCGGTGGTGGTCTCGCGGTTGACGAGCACGACGGGGGTGTCGCCGCAGAGCGCGAGAACGTCCTCGGCGTCGAGCCGGGGCGAGCACACGACGAGCCCGGCGGACCTGGCCCGCAGCTGTGTGATCACCGCCCGCTCCCGGTCGGGGTCGAAGTCGGTGTCGGCGAGCACGATGGTCTGCCCGCGGTGCCAGCCCTGGGCCTGCGCGGCCTTCACGAAGGCGCCGAAGACCGGGTTGGCGATGTCCGGCACGACCACGGCCACGGTGGCGGTGTCCGACGGCAACTCGGCGGGACGTGGCGGCGGCGGTGGCTCGTAGCCCAGCTCTTGCGCAACTTCCAGAACCTTGCGCAAGGTCTCCGGCCCCAGTCGCTGGGGGTCGCTGAACGCCCGGGATGCCGTGGAAAGCGCCACATTCGCGCGCTTCGCGACGTCGGTCAAGGTGGGGGCCACGCTGCCACTCCGTTCCGCAGTTACCGCTGCATGAACTCTGCGTTACCCATACTCGGCAAGCTTGCGCAACCTTGTCAATGCTTGCCGCGAGATGAGTTCCCGAGGTGGATCGGGGGCAGGGGGTGGCGGGGCAGGTGACTGAACGTCATGAGTTCGGTGGCTCTCGGCGGTTGAGCGCGGCCTGGAGCCTCGCGCCGATCGGCGCGGCCCGGAGCGCCGCCGCAGCGGCCGGGCGGATCCTCAATCCCGCTGCTCGTCGGCCGGTGCCTTCAGCAGTCGGTCCAGCTCGTGTCCGGCCTCGTCGTATCCGGCGTCGGAGATCCGCTGCAGCTCGCGCAGGTCGCCGGTCGTCTTTGCGCGCCTCGTGAGCAGGAAGCCCGCGCGCATGGATCCCTCGTCCAGCAGCTCGCTCAGTTCCCCGAGGTCACCGGCCGAGTCGGCAAGGTCGGCAAGGCGGTCCAGCGCGGTCTCGTTGCCCGCATCGGCCAGCTCGCGCAGGGTCTCCCGGTCGACATTCGTGTTCGTCATGCGGCCATGCTGCAACCCCGCCCCAGGGGCAGGGTCAAGTGGCACGATGGCCGGGTGATCACCATCGGGCAGCTGGCCGGGTATGTCGGGGTGTCGGTCAAGACCGTCCGCGTCTACCACGACAAGGGCCTGCTCCCCGAGCCCGACCGCGACGCGTCCGGCTACCGGCGGTACGGCGCGAACGACGTCATCGACCTGATCAAGATCCGCACGCTCGCCGAAGCCGGCGTCCCCCTGGCCCGTATCCGGGACCTGAGATCGGCGGGCGACGAGGAGTTCCAGCAGGCGCTGCGAGAGATCGACGACGGGCTCACCGACCGCATCCGTGGCCTGCGGGCGACGCAGGGGCGTCTGCGCAGGCTCGCCGCCGGGGATCTCGCACCGCTGCCCGCCGAGGTCGGCGCCCATCTGGAGGACCTGGCCCGCTGGGGATTCACGCCTCGTTGGGTGGACCTGCAACGCGACCTGTGGATCCTCGTGTTCGCCACCCACCCGGACCGGGCCATCGCGCTGTTCCACGACCAGGCCGAGATCCTCGCCGACCCGGCGCTGCGGCAGCTTTTCCTCGACTACGACCACGCGTACGACCTCGACGCCGACGATCCCCGCATCGACGACCTCGCCCGCCGCGCCGCCGAGGCGACCCGGGAACGCTACGGACCGGACGAACTGCCCGGGCTGGACGCGGCCTCCGAGATCCCCGCCCTCATCCAGGGCACGGTCAACGCCTCGTCCCCGGCGTGGCGGCGACTCGACACGCTCATCCGCGCCCAACTGGACGTGTGACTCGGCGGGTTCGGAAGCACGGGAACACGGTCCCGGCCGGCGTGCGCCGCCGCGAACGGGACTGTCACCGTGCCGGACGGAGCCTCAACGTCGCGCGTGGCGGATCGTCAGCCGTCCGAACCCCATTGCCCCTGAGATCCGGATCGTCGGGCCGCCGGTGCCGGGGGAGCGCCGCCGGGGCTTGTAGCGCGAGTCCTTCCACCCGGTATGCAGACCCTCGACGTCGACGACCGCGTCGCGAGGCACCTTGATCTTGGCCCTGCCGGTGCCCAGTTGCAGCTCGATGTCGACCACCGGATGCTCGATGACCGCCCGGGACAGGTTCAGGTACACCCTGCCGAACGCGGACTCGACCTTGAGGAACCGAGGCACCCGCCAAGGGCCGCGCCGCTGGATCCGTCCCCCGGCGGCGGCGATCGTGGACGTGGGGGCCGCACGCTCCGCCGGGAGCGAGGCCAGCACCGGAACGAGCTCGCTGTGCGTCCTGGCGGTGAGCGCCAGGTCGAGGCGTCCGTCCATGTCCTCGTGCGAGATGTGTCCTGCGGCGTAGGCGTCCTGGAGGCGCTGCACGGCCGTGTCGCGGTCGTCCTCGCTGATCGGCAACGGCGCGTCTTCCGGCGGAGAGGTCACCGTTTCACTCTAGTGCCGTACGAGTGCCGTACGGGCGATGCGAAGGCGCCGAGATCCATTGCGGGCAAGGCATCCGACGGGAATGTCGGCCGCTCGTCGCCGTGGCCCTGCTCGCCCGACTTGGCGCACCCCCTGGCACCCGCTCGGCCCAGCCCCCGTCAAGGCGGTGTCAACGTCCTCGCGACCGGCGACAAGGATGCGTCAAGGAGTGCTCCGAGCGCCCCGGACAAGCGCTTCGGTGGGGGAAGTAACTGTTCCCCCCGGGGAGTTGATCGCCAGTGAGCGGAGCACGTCGGCTGCGATGAGTGACGTACGGGACAGGACGAGTGACGTACGGACCGGCGGGAGCGAGGCAGAGGCCGGTGCGGGTGACGTACGTCCTGGACGCCCCGGACGTCTCAAGGTGTACCTCGGAGCCGCCCCGGGCGTGGGGAAGACCTACCGCATGCTCGACGAGGCGCGGCGCAGGGCGGCGCGTGGCGTCGATGTCGTGGTGGGGTTCGTCGAGTGCCACGGGCGGCCCGGCACGGAAGGGATGCTCGACGGTCTGGAGGTCGTCGAGCGGGCCTCGTGCGCCTGCCGCGGTGGGGAGTTCGAGGAGATGGACCTCGCCGCGGTCCTCGCGCGGCGCCCGCGGGTCGCGATCGTGGACGAGTTCGCCCACAGCAACGTTCCCGGGGGAGGCCGCAATCCCAAGCGGCGGCAGGACATCGAGGAACTGCTCGCGGCCGGGATCGATGTCGTCACCGCCCTCAACATCCAGCATCTGGAGTCGCTGAACGACGTCGTCGAGAAGATCACGCGCGTACCGCAGCACGAGACGGTGCCCGACGAGGTCGTACGACGGGCCCATCAGATCGAGCTGGTGGACATCCCGCCCGAGGGGCTGCGCCGGCGGATGGCGCACGGCAACATCTACGCGCCGGAGAAGGTCGACGCCGCTCTCGCCGACTACTTCCGTCCCGGCAATCTGACCGCGCTGCGGCAGCTCGCCCTGCTGTGGGTCGCCGACCGCGTCGACGAAGCGCTGCAGTCCTACCGCTCCGAGCACGACATCGGCGGGGTGTGGGAGACCCGGGAGCGGGTCGTGGTGGCGCTGACCGGCGGGCCGGAGGGGGACACGCTGATCCGGCGGGCCGCCCGCGTCGCGGACCGGTCCGCGGGCGGTGACCTGCTCGCCGTGCACGTGACCCGCAGCGACGGCCTCGCCGCGGGCGCCTCGCACGCCTCCCTGGCCCGGCAACGGCGGCTGATCGAGGACCTCGGTGGCAGCTACCACTCCGTGATCGGCGACGACGTCGCCGCCGCCCTGGTGGAGTTCGCCCGCGCCGAGAACGCCACCCAGCTCGTCCTCGGCACCAGCCGCCGTGGCCGCCTCGAACGGTTCGCCACCGGACGCGGCACCGGTGAGACGGTCGTCGAACTCTCCGCCGACATCGACATCCACATGGTCACGCACGAGCGCGCCGGGCGCGGCACGCTGCTGCCCTCACGCAGGCGCACCCTCTCGACCGTACGAAGGATCGCGGGCCCGGTCGCCGGTCTGCTGCTGCCGGTGGCGCTCACCTTCCTGCTGGACCTGGACGTGGCCAGGGACAAGCTCAACCTCACCAGCGAGGCCCTGCTCTTCCTGCTCACCGTGGTGGGGGTGGCATGCATAGGCGGGGTCGCGTCGGCGGTGATCGCGTCGGTCACGGCGTCGTTGCTGCTCAACTACTGGTTCATTCCGCCCGTGGGGCAGTTCACGCTCAACGATCCGAACGCGCTGCTGGCCCTGGCGGTCTTCGCGGTGGTCGCCGCCACCGTGGCCGCGGTCGTCGACCGCTCGCTGCGGCTGTCGAGACGCTCGGCCCGCGCCACCGCCGAGGCGGAGACCATGTCCTCGCTCGCCGGCACCATCGTGCGGGGCGGCGCGACCATACCCGCGCTGGTGGAACGTACCCGCGAGACCTTCGGCATGGACTCCGCCGAGCTGGTGGACGAGCCGCCCGGAGAGGACGGCGTGACGGCGGTCCCGGCGGGGCCCGGCGCCTTCCTGGTGCTGCGCGGCCGCATCCTCCCGTCCTCCGAACGGCGCGTGCTGGCAGCCTTCGCCGCGCACGTGGGGTCGGCGGTCGAGCGGTCCCGGCTCGCCCAGGCCGCCGCCGAGGTCGAACCGGTCAAGGCCGCCGACCGGATGCGTACGGCGTTGCTGCGGGCGGTCGGCCATGATCTGCGCACGCCGCTCGCCGCGGGCTGGGCAGCCGTCTCCTCGCTCCGCAGCCGGGACGTGGAGTTCTCCGACGAGGACCGGGACGAACTCCTCGCCACCGCCGACGAGTCCATGGCCAGGCTGAACCGGCTGATCGAGAACCTCCTCGACCTCAGCCGCCTCCAGGCCGGCGCACTCACCCTCGACCTGCGCGCCACCGCCCTGGAGGAGGTCCTCCCCGCGGCGCTCGCCGACACCCCCGAGGTCGAGGTGGCGGACCTGGAGGAAGTGCCCGCGGTACTGGCCGACCCGCCCCTGCTCGAACGGGTGATCGCCAACCTGGCAGGCAACGCCGCCCGCCACAGTCCGCCGGGGCGCAAGGTGCTGCTTGCCGCCAGTGCCCACGCGGGCCGCGTCGAGCTGCGTGTCGTCGACCGGGGTCCCGGCCTCCCGTCCACCGACCGGGACCGGCTCTTCGAACCCTTCCAGCGCCTCGGCGACACCGACAACACGACGGGCCTCGGCCTGGGCCTGGCGCTCTCGCGGGGCCTGACCGAGGCGATGAACGGCACCCTCACCCCGGAGGACACCCCGGGCGGGGGTCTGACCATGGTGCTGTCCCTGCCCTTCGCCGAGCAGGTGCAGGTGCGGCGCGCCAGTGATACGCAGAGGACAGGAGGCGGCTCATGAGCTCCGAAAGCGGTATACGAGGGCCACGGCTCTCGGGCGCCGGGGCGAACGCAGGAGGTGACGGTGTGATGACCGGCTATCCGCTCCGGGACCGGCTCGCCCTGCCGGCAGGCCTCGCGGGACCGTTCCTGGTGGCACTCCTGCTGGTGCCCTTCCGCACCGACCTGTCCCGTACGAACGCCGCGCTGATCCTCGTCGTGGCCGTCGTCGCGGTCGCCGCCCTCGGGAGCCGGGTGGCGGGCGCGCTCGCGGCACTGTCGGCGGCGGCCTGGTTCGACTTCTTCCTCACGCGTCCCTACCAGACCTTCGACATCAACACCTCCGCCGATGTCGAGACCGCGGTACTTCTGCTGGTCGTCGGCCTGATCGTGTCCCAGCTCGCGGCCCGCGCCCGCCGCCTGGAAGTGATCACGGTGACCGACGCCGACCACCTCCGCCGCATCCACGAGACCGCCGAACTCGCCCAGTCCGCCAAGTCCTCGGACACCGTCGTCGACCACGTCCGGGGCCAGCTGACCGAGGTGCTCGGGCTGCGCGCCTGCCGCTTCGAGTACGGAACCCTCATGGGCCGGCCGCCCCGCCTCGAACAGGACGGGAACGTCGCGGTCGGCCGACGGCACCGGGACGTCGACATCGACGGCTGGCCGGACGGCGAGATCGAGCTCCGCACCTACGGCAACGGCCACTACCTCGGCCGCTTCATGCTCACCCCAGGCCCTGGTCCCGTACCGCCCCTCCAGGCCCGCCTCGTCGCCGTCACCCTCGCCGACCAGACGGGCACGGCCCTCGACACGGCAGGGCCGGTGAAGGACGGCTGACCCCGGGGAACTGATGCCGGGCGCTGACCCCGGGGAACGGCACGGGCGCATCACAGGGCCGTCAGGACCACGTCAAGGTTGGGCCCTTGGGCGCGAAGAAGGCGCAAGGAGCGGCCGGACACGGCCGGAACCGGACAGAACCTGAGCGCACCCGCGCATCGCCCTCCCACATGCACGGGCCTTTCCGTGCGTGAAGGAGTACGAATCCCATGTCTGTCCTGACCATCGAGCCCGGCGAGGCCCCCGCCGCCGAGGAACCGCCCGACAGCGGTGAACGGCATCGGCTCACCGCCGTCACCGGCCTGGCCGCGCTCTCGCTCGACGCGATGGCGTCGGTGGCGTACGGCCCCGAGGCGATCGTCCTCGTACTGGCCGCGGCGGGCGCGCACGGCCTCGGCTTCACCCTGCCGGTCACGCTGGCGATCGCCGGGCTGCTCGCGGTGCTGGTGGCCTCGTACCGGCAGGTCATCGCCGCGTTCCCGGACGGCGGCGGGTCGTACGCCGTCGCGAAGACCCATCTGGGCGCGCGGACGAGCCTGGTGGCGGCGGCCTCGCTCGTCCTGGACTACGTACTCAACGTCGCCGTGGCGGTCACGGCCGGTGTCGCCGCTCTGACCTCGGCCTTCCCCGCCATGTACGGCGACCGGCTGTGGCTGTGCCTGGTCGTGCTGGTGCTGATCACGGCGGTGAACCTGCGCGGGATCGTGGAGTCGGCGCGGGTGTTCATCGTGCCGACCGCGGTCTTCGTCGTCTCGATCCTGATCCTGATCGGCGTCGGCCTGTTCCGGTCCGCGCCGGTCAGTACGGAAGCCGCCGCGGGCCATGCCTCCGTGCTCTCGGACAACGCCACCACGGTCGGTGCGCTGCTTCTGCTGAAAGCTTTCGCCTCGGGCTGTTCGGCACTCACCGGCGTGGAGGCGATCGCCAACGCCGTGCCGTCCTTCCGCGTTCCGCGCGTGAAGCGGGCGCAGCACGCGGAGGTGGCGCTGGGCGCGGTGCTCGGCGTGATGCTGATCGGCCTGTCCGTGCTGATCTCCCGTTTCCACCTCCAGCCGGTCGAGGGCGTCACCGTCCTCGCGCAGCTGGCCGACGCCTCGCTGGGCCACAACTGGGCTTTCTACGTCATCCAGTTCGCGACGATGATCCTGCTGGCGCTCTCCGCGAACACGTCCTTCGGCGGGCTCCCGGTCCTGCTGAAGCTGCTGGCCCGCGACAACTACCTG
The DNA here is from genome assembly GCF_001418655.1 of Streptomyces phaeochromogenes. Classification (GTDB taxonomy): domain Bacteria; phylum Actinomycetota; class Actinomycetes; order Streptomycetales; family Streptomycetaceae; genus Streptomyces; species Streptomyces phaeochromogenes. Next base: position 28,899 of record NZ_LIQZ01000056.1, read on the forward strand.
CCGCACGTCTTCGCCCTCAAGGCCGACCGCCAGGTCCACCGCCACGGCGTACTCGCGCTGTCCCTGGTCTCCGCCGCGCTGCTCGTCTTCTCCGGCGGTGACACCAACACGCTCGTGCCGCTCTTCGCGATCGGCGTCTTCGTCGGCTTCACGATCGCCCAGGTCGGCATGGTCGTCCACTGGCGCGGGGAGCGGGGGAGAGGCTGGCGCGGGAAGGCTCTGCTGAACGGCTTCGGCGGCGTCCTGACCGGTGTGTCGGCCGTGGTCGTGACGGCGACCAAGTTCGAGGAGGGCGCCTGGCTGATCGTCATCGCCCTGCCGCTGCTGGTGGCGGCCTTCACGGCCGTGCACCGCGCGTACGCCCGGATCGGCGAGCGCCTGGGCCTGGGCCGCATCCCCGAGCATCCGCACCGCGACCGCTCCGTGGTGATCGTGCCCGTGTCGAACCTGTCGCGGCTGACGGTCGAGGCCCTGAACGCCGCCGCCTCGCTCGGGGACGAGGTGCGCGCGGTGACCGTCTGCCACCCCGACCCCGAGGACCGCGCCCAGCTGTACGAGCTGGAGCGCGACTGGGCGCGCTGGGACCCCGGGGTGCCGCTGATCCGGCTCACCTCCGAGCGCCGCGCCCTGGGCCGTCCGATCGCCGCGTACGTGGGCGAGACGGCCGCCGCCGAGCCCGGCACCCGCGTCACCGTCCTGATCCCCGAGGTCGAGCCGGACCGGCTGTGGCAGCGGCTGCTGCAGAACCAGCGGGGTGCCGTGGTCGCCCATGCCGTCCGGAAGGACACGGACGCGGTGATCTGCCGGCTGCGGTTCCGCATCTGATCCCGAGCGCCGGAAGCACTCCTCCCGGAGGGCTCACCGCGGCGGTGTTCAGGCGCCCGGGGGGATTGGTTCACGCAGATGGATCAGCCCGCCGTATGGGTTCCGTCAAAGCCGTACGAACCTGCGTATGGGAGCCGTCAACGGCGCTCGAATCCGGCCAGAGAGGCGCTTTCCTCTAATCGTCCGTTCGATTCGAACCTCATCTAGGAGCTTGCGATGGCCGACGTGGCCTTCGTCGTCACCACGATCGCGGTGTTCGCGCTGGTGGCTCTCGTCGCCAAGGGGGTGACGAAGCTGTGACCGCCGAGAACATCGTCGGCCTGATCGTGGCCGTCGCCCTGCTGGGCTATCTCGTCCTCGCCCTGATCTTCCCGGAGAGGTTCTGAGCAGCGATATGAGTCCCGTACTCGCCGGCGTGCTCCAGATGGTCGCTCTCATAGCGGCCCTGGCTCTCGCCTACCGTCCCCTCGGCGACTACATGGCCAAGGTCTACTCCTCGGACAAGCACCTGCGCGTCGAGAAGTGGATCTACAAGGGCATCGGCGCCAACCCCAACACGGAGATGCGCTGGCCCGCGTACCTGCGCGGTGTCCTCGCCTTCTCCGCGGTGAGTGTGCTGTTCCTGTACCTGCTGCAGCGTTTCCAGGGCAGCCTGCCCGGCTCGCTGGGCTTCTCATCGATCGACCCGGACCAGGCGTTCAACACCGCCGCGTCGTTCGTCTCCAACACCAACTGGCAGTCGTACTACGGCGAACAGGCCATGGGCCACGTCGTACAGACCGGCGGCCTGGCGGTGCAGAACTTCCTGTCCGCCTCGGTCGGTATCGCGGTGGCCGTCGCGCTCGTCCGCGGCTTCGCTCGCTCGCGCACCGGTGAGCTCGGCAACTTCTGGTCCGACCTGGTGCGCGGCACCGTCCGCATCCTGCTGCCGATCTCGGTGATCGCCGCGATCGTGCTCGTGGCGTGCGGTGCGATCCAGAACTTCTCCGGCATCCACGAGGTCGGCCAGTTCACCGGCGGTTCGCAGCAGTGGAACGGTGGCGCGGTCGCCTCCCAGGAGGCCATCAAGGAGCTGGGCACCAACGGCGGCGGCTACTTCAACGCCAACTCCGCCCACCCCTTCGAGAACCCCAACGCGTTCTCCAACCTCTTCGAGATCTTCCTGATCCTGCTGATCCCGTTCGCGCTCACCCGGACCTTCGGCCGGATGGTCGGCTCGCTCAAGCAGGGCTACGCGATCCTCGCCACGATGGTCACCATCTGGATCGGCTTCACGGCCCTGATGATGTGGACCGAATTCGCCCACCACGGTCCCGCGTTCGACATCGCGGGCGGCGCGATGGAGGGCAAGGAGACCCGCTTCGGAGTCGGCGCCTCGTCGATCTTCGCGGTGGCGACGACGCTGACCTCGACCGGTGCGGTGGACTCGTTCCACTCCTCGTTCACCGGACTCGGCGGCGGCATCACCATGCTCGGCATGCAGCTCGGCGAGATCGCGCCCGGTGGTACCGGCTCCGGCCTCTACGGCATGCTGATCATGGCCATCATCGCGGTGTTCATCGCCGGTCTGATGGTGGGCCGTACGCCCGAGTACCTGGGCAAGAAGATCGGCACCCGCGAGATCAAGTTCGCCGCCTGCTACATCCTCATCACCCCGGCGCTGGTGCTCGTCTTCACCGCCGCGGCGATGGCCCTGCCGACCCCGGGCAACTCGATGACGAACAGCGGCGCGCACGGTTTCTCCGAGATCCTGTACGCCTACACCTCGGCCTCGAACAACAACGGTTCGGCGTTCGCGGGTCTGAACGCGGACACGCAGTGGTTCAACAGCACGCTGGGTCTTGCGATGCTGCTCGGCCGCTTCCTGCCGATGGTGTTCGTCCTCGCGCTGGCCGGCTCGCTCGCCGAGCAGAAGCCGGTGCCCGCGACCGCGGGCACGCTGCGCACCGAAAAGCCGCTGTTCACCGGGCTGTTGGTGGGCGCGATTCTCATCATCACCGGTCTGACCTACTTCCCGGCGCTCGCGCTGGGGCCGCTGGCCGAGGGGCTGGCGTCATGACCACCCGTATAGAGAAGCAAGAGGACACCGTGTCCACGACTACTCCCACCCGGGCGCCGCACAGCGATGTGCCGACCGGTCACAAGGACGAAGGACGCGTCGGCGCGGGTCTGTTCGACCCGAAGCAGCTGCTGAAGTCGCTGCCGGACGCCTGTCGCAAGCTCGACCCGCGGGTGATGGTCAAGTCCCCCGTGATGTTCGTGGTGTTGGTGGGCTCGGTCCTGACGACCGTGTTCTCCTTCAAGGACCCGGGCGACTGGTTCGGCTGGGCCATCAGCGCCTGGCTCTGGCTCACCGTGATCTTCGCCAACCTGGCGGAGGCGGTGGCCGAGGGCCGCGGCAAGGCCCAGGCGGACACCCTGCGCAAGGCCAAGACCGACACCGTCGCGCGCCGGCTGTCCAAGGACGGCGGATCCGAGGATCAGGTGCCGGGCACCGAACTGCGCGTCGGCGACCTGGTCGTCTGCGAGGCGGGCGACATCATCCCCGGCGACGGTGACGTCGTCGAGGGCGTGGCGTCCGTGGACGAGTCGGCCATCACCGGCGAGTCGGCCCCGGTCATCCGCGAGTCCGGCGGCGACCGGTCCGCGGTCACCGGCGGTACGAAGGTGCTGTCCGACCGCATCGTCATCAAGATCACGACGAAGCCGGGCGAGACCTTCATCGACCGCATGATCGCCCTGGTCGAGGGCGCGGCCCGGCAGAAGACGCCCAACGAGATCGCGCTGAACATCCTGCTCGCCTCGCTGACGATCGTCTTCCTGCTGGCCGTCGCCACGCTGCCGCCGTTCGCGGACTATGCGGGCACGCACCTCACGATGGTCGTGCTGGTGGCCCTGCTCGTCTGTCTGATCCCGACCACCATCGGCGCGCTGCTCTCCGCGATCGGCATCGCGGGCATGGACCGGCTGGTGCAGCGGAACGTACTCGCCATGTCCGGCAGGGCAGTTGAGGCGGCGGGTGACGTGTCGACCCTGCTCCTCGACAAGACCGGCACCATCACGCTCGGCAACCGGCAGGCCTCCGAGTTCGTGCCGGTGAGCGGCACCACCGACGCCGTCCTGGCCGACGCCGCCCAGCTCTCCTCACTGGCCGACGAGACGCCCGAGGGCCGCTCCATCGTCGTCCTGGCGAAGGAGAAGTACGGGCTGCGCGAGCGGAGCCAGGGCGAACTGTCCGGCGCCGAGTGGATCGCCTTCACCGCCCAGACCCGTATGTCGGGCGTGGACGTCGACGGGCGCAAGATCCGCAAGGGTGCGGCCGGTTCGGTCATGGCCTGGGTCCGGGAGCAGGGCGGCGAGGTGTCCGAGGACGCCGACACCCTGGCCAACCGGATCTCCGAGGCGGGCGGCACCCCGCTGCTCGTGGCGATCGAGGACAGCGAAGGTGCCCGGGTGTTGGGCGTCATCCACTTGAAGGACGTCGTCAAGGACGGCATGCGCGAGCGGTTCGACGAACTGCGCCGAATGGGCATCAAGACCGTCATGATCACGGGTGACAACCCGCTGACCGCCAAGGCGATCGCGGACGAGGCAGGCGTCGACGACTTCCTCGCGGAGGCCACTCCCGAGGACAAGATGGCCCTCATCAAGCGCGAGCAGGCGGGCGGCAAGCTCGTCGCGATGACCGGCGACGGCACGAACGACGCGCCCGCGCTGGCCCAGGCGGACGTCGGCGTGGCGATGAACACGGGTACGTCGGCCGCGAAGGAGGCCGGCAACATGGTCGACCTCGACTCCAACCCGACCAAACTCATCGAGATCGTCGAGATCGGCAAGCAACTCCTCATCACCCGGGGCGCGTTGACGACGTTCTCCATCGCCAACGACGTCGCGAAGTACTTCGCGATCATCCCGGCGCTGTTCGCGGCGGTCTATCCGGGCCTGGACAAGCTCAACATCATGCAGCTGTCCTCGCCCGACTCCGCGATCCTGTCCGCGGTCATCTTCAACGCGCTGATCATCATCGCCCTGGTGCCGCTCGCCCTGCGGGGCGTGCAGTACCGGCCGGTGAGCGCGGACAAGCTGCTGCGGCGCAACCTCGGGATCTACGGCCTGGGCGGGCTGATCGCGCCCTTCATCGGCATCAAGATCATCGACCTGATCATCTCCCTCATCCCCGGAATCGGCTGATCGGCAATGAACAACTCGGTATCCAACACTGCTCGGTTGCTCTGGGCCGGCCTGCGCGCGCTGCTCGTCCTGACGGTGGTGACGGGCATCATCTACCCGCTGGCCATCACCGGCGTCGCCCAAGGACTCTTCAACGACAAGGCGAACGGCTCGGAGATCACGTCGAACGGCAAGGTCGTCGGCTCCTCGCTCATCGGCCAGGCCTACAACCTGCCGCTGAAGAAGGGCCAGGAGACCCCGGAGCCGGACCTGAAGTGGTTCCAGGGCCGTCCGCAGAACGGCCTGGGCACCAACAGCGTCAACACCCAGTACAAGCTGATCCTGTCCGGCGCCACCAACCGCTCCGGTGACAACGGCGCGGTCGACGGTGTCTGCCCGAAGGACCCGGCGAAGGCCGAGGAAGCCACCCTCTGCCAGTGGGTCGTCGCCGCCAAGGACGCCGTTATCAAGGACAACTCCGTGAACGGCTACACGGTCAAGAGCGTGCCGCCCGACGCGGTCACCTCCTCCGGCTCCGGCCTGGACCCGGACATCTCCCCGGCGTACGCCGACATCCAGGTCCACCGGGTCGCGGAGAAGAACGGGCTGCCCGTCGCCCAGGTCCAGAAGCTGGTCGACGACCACACCGACGGCCGTACGCTCGGCTTCATCGGGGAGCCCACGGTCAACGTCCTCCAACTCAACATCGCGCTCAAGGAACTTGTGGCGAAGAGCTGATGGCCTTACGCGCATCATGCGGGAGTTGGCGGCCGGGGCGACACCCCGTTCCGTCAACTCCCGCAGCCATGAAGCTTGTTCCGTACGACCTCGGCCCTCCGTGCAACAGGAAAGGCGTACACCGATGACCCGGGTACTGGTGGTGGAGGACGACCCTCAGCTCGTCCGGGCCCTCGTGATCAACCTTCAGGCCCGCAAGTACGGAGTGGACCCGGCACCCGACGGCGCCACCGCGCTCCGTCTCGCCGCCGCGCGCCAGCCCGACGTGGTCGTCCTGGACCTGGGTCTGCCGGACATGGACGGGGTGGACGTCATCAAGGCGCTGCGCGGCTGGACCCGCGTACCGATCCTGGTGCTGTCCGCCCGCCGGGCCTCCGACGAGAAGGTGGCCGCGCTCGACGCGGGCGCCGACGACTACGTCACC
>NZ_LIQZ01000560.1 GCF_001418655.1 Streptomyces phaeochromogenes
CCTGGGCGTACGCCCAGGCACGGTGGTCGCCTGGCAGCTGCCGACCCGCATCGAGACGGTCGTGCTGGCGATGGCCCTGGCCAGGCTCGGGGCCGTCCAGTCCCCGGTGATCCCCTTCTACCGGGACCGCGAAGTCGCCTTCGCCGTAAGGGAGTCCGGGGCCGCCCATTTCGCCGTACCGGGCGAGTGGCGCGGCTTCGACCACACGGCGATGGCCGAACGCATAGAAGCACCCGGCATCTTCGAGGCGTACGACTCCCTCCCCGAAGGGAACCCGTCGGTGCTGCCCCCTCCCCCCACCAGCGGCACGGACGTGCGCTGGATCTACTGGACCTCGGGGACGACGTCCGACCCCAAGGGCGTACTGCACACGGACCGTTCACTGATCGCCGGCGGCTCCTGCCTGGCCCACGCGCTGCACCTGTCGGCCGACGACATCGGTTCGATCGCGTTCCCCTTCGCGCACATAGGCGGCCCCGACTACCTGGTCATGCTGCTGCTGTACGGGTTCCCGGCGGTCCTCTTCGAGAAGTTCGCGCTGCCGGACGCACTGGAGGGCTACCGCAAGCACGGGGTGACGGTGGCGGGCGGCTCGACGGCGTTCTACTCGATGTTCCTGGCCGAACAGCGCAAGAGCCCGGACACCAGACTCATCCCCACCCTCCGCCTCCTGGCGGGCGGCGGGGCGCCGAAGCCGCCCGAGGTGCACCACGCCGTCGTACGGGAGATGGGCGTCCAACTGACCCACGGATACGGCATGACAGAGGTCCCGATGATCACCATGGGCTCGCCCGACGACACGGAGGAGAACCTCGCGACAACGGAGGGAAGGCCCCCGGAGGGCATGGAGATCCGGATCGTGGACGGGGAGGTGCGCCTGCGCGGAGAGGCGGTCTGCACGGGCTATCTGAACCCCGAGCAGACCACGGAGGCCTTCGACAAGGACGGTTTCCTGATCACGGGCGACCTCGGACACCTCACGCCCTCCGGCCATCTCATCCTGACGGGCCGCCTGAAGGACGTCATCATCCGCAAGGGAGAGAACATCTCGGCGAAGGAGATAGAGGACCTGCTGCACCGCCACCCGGCGGTAGGAGACGTAGCGGTGATCGGCCTGCCGGACCCGGAACGCGGCGAACGCGTATGCGCGGTGATCGAACAACCGGAAAAAGCCCCGCAGTTGACGCTCTCCGCCATCACGAGCTACCTACGCGCGGAAGGACTGTCCGTGCACAAGCTGCCGGAGCAACTGGAGCTGGTGGACGCCCTTCCGCGCAACGAGACCCTGCGGAAGGTGCTCAAGTACAAGCTCAGGGAACGCTATTCGGGCACCGTGAAGTAGCGGGCGAAGGCGCTCACGATCTCCGGCTCGGTGACCCGGCCGTCGGAGTCCGCGTCGAGCGCGCCGGCCGCGGCGGTGGCGACGGTCTCGGGCGCGCCGAGGGCCTTGAGGGCCCGCGCGACCTCGTCCACGGTCGCCGCCGCGTCCCCGTCGCCGTCCGCGATGGCGAGCGCCGCGTCCAGGAAGGGGCGGGCGATCTCGGCGAACCGGTCGGGGTTGTCCCGCAGCCGCTTCACCGCGCCGCCCACGAACTCCTCGCGGGTGATCCGCTGGTCGCCGTCCCGGTCCGCTATTCCGGCCATGCCCTGCCAGAAGGCCTCCGCGCCGATGTAGAGGGCCTGGCCCTTGTCGGACCGGGCCGCGATGCCGAACTCGGCGAGCAGCGCCTTGGTCGCCGCGTTGAAGTCCTCGCGGTCGATATAGCCGTTGCCGTCCTGATCGAAGGTGGCGAACCGCGCGGCGATCTTTCGCTCGTACTCGGTGCTGACCATGTCTTTTCGGGCCGCCTTACATCACGTGGGTACGTCTGGCAGGGAGCGTACGACGACCGGGGCCCTCGGGGAGCGGGAAAACGACGCTTGTGCCAAGACCGGAGGAATTCCACGACAACCGTGTCGCGCAGTCACGGGACGATCTTCCCCTCCACGCGCCCCGCACGTGACGCGAATCACGCCGACAGCGAATCCGGTTGGTCGTCGACGGCGGCGTCGACATCGGGATACACGTCGAAGAGGCGGCGCACACCGAGGGCGCCCAGCACCCGGTTGACGTGGGATCCGTCCACGGCGCCCTGCGCGGGAAGGATCAAGCGGAGGCGTCCCTGGCAGGACCGGAGCAGCCGCCGGGTCGCGATCAGCACCCCCACACCACTGGAGTCACAGAACAGGACCCCGGACAGATCGAGGACAAGGCTGTGCCGCCCGTCGGCCACGGCGTCGTGCACGCGCTGCCGCAGCACCGGTGACGTCACCAGATCCATCTCGCCCGACACCCGGAGCACGACCCAGCCGCGCTGCTCGCCGTCGGTCACCCTGAGCGTCACGCGCCTGCCCCTCGCTCGACGTTGTTGGACCCTGTCGGCCCGACGACGTCGGACCCGGAAACGGAACCGGAAGTGGTCCTGTCATTTCCCTGGTGCGCGGCTGCCCCACCCTCACTCCATGAAACACCGGATGCGGAATCGAAGCGTGCCCCAGTTGGGCTGTTTCGGTCGAGAACGGTCCAGTACGGTCGATCCTGATCGGGCCGAGCCACGGCAGACACACGCACACCGTGAGGAGTCGCACGCACAGTGTGATCGGGGCACTACCATCCACAGCTCCGCGAGGGGCGCGCATTGCCACAAAGGGGCGTGCGTTGTCAGGGGTGCCGACTACATTCGGGAGGAAGCCGGAGAGGAGAATCCGGTGGACACAGGGACAGGCGCACCGCACGACCGGGGGTGAGGGGCCGCATGACCAACAAGGACGCGCCGCCCCGCTGGGACCGCAAGATGCAACAGCGGCTCGCACGCGGGGAGGCAGCCGCGCTCGGTGAGCTCTACGACCGATTCGCTTCACTCGTGCACGGCCTCGCCCATCGCGTGCTCGGAGACGACCGGGCCGCCGACGGCGTCACCCGCGAGGTCTTCGCCCACGTCTGGGAGAACCCCGAGGCGTACGACCCCAAGCAGGGCCCCCTGCGCTCCTGGGTCGCCACGCTGACCCACCGCCGCGCTCGCCCACGACGGCTCGGGCAGCACCGAGGAGCTGGAGCGCAAGGTCCGCCGGGCCTCGGTGGCGGCCCGCGCCGACTACATCGTCACGTCCATGCCCGCCCCGCTGCGCGCGGCCCTGGAGCTCGCCTACTTCCAGCGCCGCGACTACCGCCAGACGGCCACCGACCTCGGCGTCACAGAGGACGAGGCCCGCCGCCGCCTGCGCCTGGGCCTCCAGCTCCTGTCGACGGCCCATGACACGGGCCGCTCCGGGGGTGCCGAATGACGGGCACAGAGGCACACGACAGCTACGGGGAGAAGCCGGACCCGGAGGACCACAACGCCCAAGCGGGCCCCCAGAAGGACACCTCACCCCCGGAGAACGGCCCGGGCGGACCGTCCGGCCCGGAACCCCCCGAGCCCAGTAGCTCTCGCACCCCCGACGAACCCCCGCGCATACCCATGCCACGCACATCGGTCGAGGACACGGGCCTCCCCCTCCCCGAGCCGGCACCGGCCCGCCTGTTCCTCGAACACCGGGTCCTCAAGTCCCCGCTCGGCGCCGGGGCCCTGG
>NZ_LIQZ01000561.1 GCF_001418655.1 Streptomyces phaeochromogenes
AGCAGGTCGGTTACGACCAGGGCCAGCAGCAGTACTACTCCCAGGGTCACCAGCAGCAGTACGTCCAGGATCAGCAGTACGGCGGGCAGGCTCCGCAGCAGTACGACAACGGCCAGGGCGGGCAGGGGTACCACGGCCAGGGTGGTCAGCAGTACAACGGCGGTCAGCAGTACGGCGACGGCCAGCAGTTCAACAACGGTCAGCAGTACGGCAACGGCCAGCAGTACAACGGTGGCTGGGACAACACGGGGCAACAACACCACCAACAGCAGCCGCAGCAGCCCCAGGTCCCGTACGGCGTCGATCCNNCCGCCGCCGGAGCCGCCGAGTCGCCGCGGAGTCGAGCCGGAGCCGCCGCAGACGGACTGGGACCCGGGTCCTGACCAGGGCGAGCACGCGTTCTTCGCGGGCGGCAATGACGACGACGATGACGACGACTTCGAGGACGACGCCAAAGGCCGTCGGCGCGGCAAGGCGGGCAAAGGCGATAAAGGGGGCAAGGGCAAAGGTGAGAAGAAGAGCCGGAGCGGCTCTGCCTGCCTGGTCGTGACGCTTGTCCTCACCGGAGTGGTCGGCGGCGTCGGCTATTTCGGCTACCAGTTCTACCAGGATCGTTTCGGCTCGGCGCCGGACTACGCGGGCGACGGTACGAGCGACCAGGTGACCGTCGTGATTCCCAAGGGCGCCTTCGGATCGGTGATCGGCCAGAAGCTCAAGGCGGCGGGCGTCGTCAAGAGTGTGGACGCCTTCGTGTCGGCCCAGGGGAAGAATCCGGACGGCGACAAGATTCAGGCGGGCTCCTATCTGCTCAAGAAGGAGATGTCCGCCGAAAGCGCTGTCGCGCTGATGCTCGACCCCAAGAGCCAGAACAGCCTGGTCGTCAAGGAGGGGCAGCGGAACGTCACGGTCTACGCGTTGATCGACAAACAGCTGGGGCTTTCCAAGGGCACCACCGCGGATGTCGCCGAGAAGAAGTACAAGAGCCTCGGACTTCCGGACTGGGCGAACAACGACAGCGACATCAAGGACCCGCTGGAAGGATTCCTCTACCCGGCGACCTATCCCGCCGCCAAGGGAATGAAGCCCGAGGCGGTCCTCAAGGAAATGGTGTCGCAGGCCAAGCAGGAGTACGCCAAGTACGACCTGGAGGAGAAGGCCAAGGAACTCAACCTGAACGACCCGTTGCAGGTCATCACGGTTGCGAGCCTCGTCCAGGCCGAAGGAATCACGCACGACGACTTCAAGAAGATGGCCGCCGTCGTCTACAACCGCCTGAAGTCGACGAACGACGTCACCAACCAGAAGCTCGAATTCGACTCGACCTACAACTACCTCAAGGGTCAGAGCAAGATTGACATTGCGACGAGCGAGATCCGCAACTACGACGACCCGTACAACACGTACTTCTACAAGGGTC
>NZ_LIQZ01000562.1:0-7248 GCF_001418655.1 Streptomyces phaeochromogenes
CCTGGGTGGGTGGGGTTGGAGCCGGTGTGGTGGTGCGGCTTTGTTGTGGCGGGAGTGCGCGGTTCCTCGCGCCCCTGAGGGGGAGGGGGAGGGGCTGGGAGAGAGGGCTGAGGGTGGCTGTTTTCGTCTGGCCGTAGGTGTCGGCGTGACTGGGGCGGGGCCGTGTCGGTGTGTCAACGTTCGCGACGTACGGCTCCCGCTGGAAACGGTCACCAATGAAACTCAGGGCCGTACGCCCAGCAGTCGCGAACGTGACACACCGGCACGGCCCCGCCCCACCCACCGACGTCGAACGTCACGTCCGATATCCGCCAGTCGACCGCGTGACGGTGGCGCAGACTGGAGGGGTGATTGACGAAGAGACCAGGTACGGAGCCGTGCGGAGCAGGGACGCCCGGTTCGACGGGGAGTTCTTCTTCGCGGTGGAGACGACGGGAATCTACTGCCGGCCGAGCTGCCCCGCGGTGACCCCGAAGCGGGAGAACGTCCGCTTCTACGCGACGGCCGCCGCCGCGCAGAGTTCCGGGTTCCGGGCCTGCCGAAGGTGCCGCCCGGACGCCGTACCGGGTTCCGCCGAGTGGAACGTACGCGCGGACGTCGTAGGACGCGCGATGCGGATGATCGGCGACGGAGTCGTGGACCGCGAGGGAGTCGCCGGACTCGCCGTGCGACTCGGCTACAGCGCCCGCCAGGTACAGCGCCAGCTCACCGCGGAGGTGGGCGCAGGCCCGGTGGCCCTGGCACGCGCCCAGCGGGCCCACACCGCGAGGGTGCTGCTCCAGACAACACAGCTGCCGATCACAGAGATCGCGTTCGCGGCAGGGTTCGCGAGCGTGCGGCAGTTCAACGACACGATCCGCACGGTGTACGCCTCGACCCCGACCCAGCTGCGCGAAGCCGCACCCCGCCGTGGCGCCGCCTCGCGCCGTGCGGCCACGCCGTCGGCAGGGATCCCGTTGCGCCTGGCCTACCGCGGCCCGTACCAGGCCGGTGAGGTCTTCGACCTGCTGGCCGCCGAGGCCGTCGCCGGTATCGAAGAGATGACCGGTGGCGCGGGCTCCCGCACCTATCGGCGGACCCTGCGGCTGCCGTACGGCACCGGCATCGTGGCCGTCGGCGAGCGGCTGTCCGGGGCCCCCGCCCACGCAGGCGGCTGGCTGGACGCCAGGCTGCACCTCACCGACCTGCGCGATCTGACCACCGCAGTGCAGCGCCTGCGGCGGCTCCTCGACCTGGACTCCGATCCGTACGCCGTGGACGAGCGGCTCGGAGCCGACGAACGACTGGCACCGCTGGTGGCCGCCAGGCCCGGACTGCGCTCGCCCGGGGCCGCCGACCCGGAAGAACTGGCCGTGCGCGCACTGGTCGGCCGGGACGAGGCAGAGCGCCTCGTCAGGGCGTACGGGAAGCTGCTGGACGCCCCCTGCGGAACGCTCACGCATGTCTTCCCCGAGCCGGCCGCACTCGCGGAGACGGGCGGCACGCTGGGCGCCCTCGCCACAGCGCTCGCCGACGGCAGCCTGAGGCTCGACCCGGGCGCCGACCGCGAGGAGGCACAGACCGCGCTGCGAGCCCTGCCCGGCATGGATCCACAGACCGTGGCAGTCATCCGCACCCGCGCCCTCGGAGACCCGGACGTGGCACCCCCGCACGAAAACGTCCCCGACGCCTGGCGCCCCTGGCGCTCCTACGCCCTGCACCATCTGAGGGCGGCCGGCCAGACCCCACCCATCACGAGCGAGCTGGAAGAGCACCGATCATGACGAACGTCCACTACACCCAGCTCGACAGCCCCGTCGGCCAACTCCTGCTCACCACAGACGAGTCCGGGGCCCTGACATCCCTCTCGGTGCCAGGACAAAAGGGCGGCGTCACAGTCCAACCGGACTGGCGCCCCGCACCCGACCTCTTCCGGGACGCCCGAGACCAGCTCGCGGCCTACTTCGCAGGTGAACTCAAGGAGTTCCAGCTTGAGTTGAAGACAAGCGGTACCGCATTCCGAGAGCAGGTCTGGGACGCGCTCGACTCGGTCCCGTACGGGGCGACCACCACGTACGGAGAGATCGCCGCACGGATCGGCGCGTCACGTGCCGCAGTGCGTGCCGTAGGCGGAGCGATCGGTGCCAACCCGCTGCTGATCGTCCGCCCGTGCCATCGGGTGATCGGCGCAGACGGATCGCTCACGGGCTACGCGGGCGGTCTGGAGCGAAAGCTCCAGCTGCTGAGGCTGGAAGGACAATAGAGGCGGCCCGCCCAGCCCTCAGTCCTCCTCCAACCCCCAGCTGTGGATCCGCCGAGGATGAATCCGGATCAGCTCCTCACTGAAGTGCGGCCCCAACTCATGCGGCCCAGTGAGGAGTTCGGCCTCACCCCGGATGTCCACACCGCGCACCTTCCAGGGCCGGAGGCTCACGATGTCGTCGACGACGAGGGCGACCTTGGGGTTCTTCTGGAGGTTGCGCCACTTCTTGGTGGTGCCCATGGCGTATCCGCCGACGAGGATCGTGCCGTCGTCCTGCGGAAAGAAGCCCACAGGGTTGGCCTGCGGCTGCCCATGCTGATCGACGGTGGCCAGCCGACCCAGCCGCTGGGACTTTAGGTACACCCGTTCGGCTTCACTGAATGCGGTCATAGCTGCAGCCAAACACGGATTTCACGTCCTCCGCATCGGATCCTGGCCCTAGGTCCGGAGACCCGCACCTGGCCGGGCTCCGTCGGCGGAAGGCAGTGACGCATGGTCATGGTCAGACAGACGCTGGTTGCCATGGCCGGAGCGCTGACGCTCACGCTGATGGGTACGGGGGTCGCCCACGGAGGCCGGGAGCCCCTCGCGCGAACGGCCCCCGCGCACTGGACGGGCACTTGGGAGGGCTCGGCCTCCGGTACCGCACCCGCCTTTCCCGGCGCCTCGATCCGCAACATCGTGCACACGAGCGTCGGCGGCACGGCGGTCCGCGTACGGATCTCGAACCGCCTCGGCACGCTCCCGCTGACCCTCGGCGGAGCCACCCTCGCCCGGCAGGCGCGCAACGCCGCCAAGAGCCCGGACGCCCTCCCCGGCACGATGCGCACACTCACATTCGGCGGCCGGAAGAAGGTCACCGTGCCGGTGGGCAGGGACGCGGTGAGCGACGCCGTGACGCTCACGGTTCCGGCAGCCACGAACCTCCTCGTCACCCTCCACACGCCCGGAGACCCGGGCCCGGCCACGTACCACCGAGACGCCCTGCAGACGAACTTCATCGCGCCGAAGGGCAATCGGGTCGCCAACATGAGGGGCACGGCGTTCACGGCGACGACACGCTCCTGGTACTACGTAACAGGCGTCGACGTAAGGCGCCCGGAGCCCGCAGGGAGCGTGGTCGCGCTCGGCGACTCCCTCACCGACGGCTCCGGCTCGACACCGAGTACCAACAGACGCTGGCCCGACCGCCTCGCAGAGCGCCTCCGCGCTCTGCCCGCGCGTCGTCAACAGGGCGTCCTGAACGCGGGAGTAGCCGGAAACCGCCTGCTCCTCGAAGGCCGGGGCCCCAGCGCCCTGGCCCGGTTCGACGCCGACGTCCTCTCCCGCACAGGCGTGCGCACGCTGATCGTGATGGAGGGCATCAACGACATCAAGAGCGCACCGAACCAGACCGACCCGGCAGCACTCGGTGCCGCGTACCGAGAGATCGTGCGGCGGGCCCACGCCCGCGGCATCAGGGTCGTGGGGGCCACGCTCACCCCGTTCGGCGGCTACGGCGGATACACGGACAAGCGGGAGCGCGTACGACAGGAGGTCAACCGGATCATCCGTACCGATGGCCTGTTCGACGAGGTCGCGGACTTCGACGCCGTAGTCCGCGACCCGTCCAGGCCGTCCCGCATGCTGGCCGCCTACGATCCCGGCGACCACCTCCACTTCAACGACGCGGGCATGCGGGCGCTCGCCGACAGCATCGACCTCAAGGCGCTGGCGGGATAGCTCACGAGGGCGGGATAGCTCACGGAGCGACGGCCGGCAGCCCCCACCGCGGCGCTTCCTCGTTCGGCTCGACGGCGACGATGCGCAAATCAGGCCGGTCGCCCTTGCCGGTGATGAGCGCCGACTCGCCCTTGCGCAGGGCGACTTGGATCGCCCCGCCACCCACATCGGTGAACCGCAGGGGCCGTCCACGCCCGTCCCGCACCTCGATCGCGCCCGCGATCCCATGCCGTACGACGCAGGGGGCACCCGCCTCGCTGACCAGCCGCACCCAGCGGGTCCTCCCGCCCTTCCGCACCGCGCTGAGCAGGAAGGCACCCTGGGTGCGGAAGTCGTGCACCGTCAGGTCGGCCCAGGCGGCGGGCAGGGCGGGGAACACACGGATGACGCTGCTGCCGTCGCCCCAGGACTGACAGACCATGTCGTGGACCGACTGGGCGGCGGAGAGCGGGGTCTCGATGACCGGGCCCGACTCCTTGTACATGGTGTTGGGCTGGATGAAGCGGGCCATCAGCCGGCCCAGGTACGACAGCGCGTCCTCACCCTTCCCGAGCAGCGCCGACATCGAGGCGGCGCCCGTGAACGTGTACCCCTGGAGGGCGCCCTCGAAGCCGACCCAGTGGGCCAACGACTTCTCTATCAGGGCCTTCTCGTCCGGGGTGTCACCCGTCAGCTCGTACAGCGGGTAGACGGCCAGGAGGTGGGAGTAGTGGCGGTGGGACTTCGCGAAGGGGATGTCCGCGCCGATCATGAAGCCGTTCGCGTCGGTCGGGTAGGCGACCCGCTTGGCCAGGACCTCACGCCAACGGGGCGCCAACTCGTCGTCGACGCCGAGGAGTTCGGCGGAATCGAGGAGGGTACGGCAGCCCCAGGTGAGCAGCATCAGGTCGTAGTTGCAGTCCCGGGAGTTGCCGCCGTACTCGGGTGAGAAGGTCGCCGGGAGGTGCAACTTGCCGTCCGTGCCCGGCTCCAGGAAGTGCAGGTAGTAGTTGACCGCCTTGCGCAGGAGCGGGAAGAGGACGTCCCGGAGGATCGACTTGTCCATGGTGTGGCGGTAGCTGAGCCAGACGTTGTGCAGGGCCCAGACGAGATTGCCGACCTCGGGAGTCGGCGGGTCCTGGCCGGGGATGCCGACGCCGTAGCCGAGTACGGGGTCCGTCGCACCGCCGTTGACCAGCGAGGCGTCGGTGGTGCGCGGGATGCCCAGAGAGTCGGAGCGGTAGGCGGGCGCCATCTCGGCCTTGAGGTGGTCGCGGAACTCGCTCAACGACCGGGTCACGGCGTCGAGTTCGAGGTGGTTGGAGCCGTGGATCAGCCAGTACTCCAACTGCACGTTCAGGTTCCACCAGGTCGCGGGCCAGGGCGTGGGCTCAAGCCAGGGGCCGCTCGTGGCCATCGCGGGAGCGTCACGACGGGCCGCGGACGCCGTCTTGTAGAGCTGGATCCAGTAGAAGCGCTGGATGCGCGCGTCCGGAAGGGAGAGGAAACTCTTGCGGTAGAAGGCGTGCCACCACGCGCGATGAGTCGACGCCAGTGCGTCGTACGGCAGGAGGACGGTCGCGCGAACAGTGGCGAGAGCCTGCCGCAGTGCCGTCGACTTCGGGTAGGAGTGCGCGACGTTGACGTACAGGGTCCGCCGGGAGCCCAGTGTCCGCTCCCGCCACGCGGTGACGTGCTGGCCGCCGGAGAGGAGTGGCTGGACGGCCGCGGAGACGCCGTCGTGCTGCTCGATCCCGGCGGGCGGGTTGCCCGTGTATCCCGGCGGGACCGGTTTGAAGGCGGCACGGGGGCTGATCGCGTCCGCCGGGTGGAACACCCACCGGAAGTCGCGCTCGCCCCTGCTCGGGGTCACCTCGACGGCGAGTACGGAGCGGGTGGTGTGGATCAGAGCGCGGATCGCGAGGGTGCCGCGGTCCGTGGTGAGCGTGCCGGTCAACTCGGCGTCGCGCAGCCCGAGTCGCCAGTCGAGGCCGGTGATCGTGCCCACCGGTTCCAGGGTGAAGTGGCCGATCGGCAGCCGCGCGAGACCGAAGAGGGAGCCGAACTGCGGGCGGTGGTCCTGTACTTCGGAGTGCTGGATGTTGAAGCGGACGGCCTCGGTCTCCCGGCCCGGTTCGGCGTAGATCCCGGAGCCCAGGAAGCCGTTGCCCATGTACGGGCCCTCGTACCAGGTCTTCGGCATCCGCTCCCAGACCAGGTCGGCGTCGTCGAGGACGGTTCGCCAGGGGTCGGAGGACGTGGAGGGGGCGTACGCGTCGGAGGGGGCGCTTCCATGGTCGGCCCCATGGTCGGCCGCGCCCGCCTGTGCCGGGAGGCCGGTGGCGAGAAGTGTCCCGCCGAGGGCGGACCCGGTGGCGAGCACGGTTCGTCTGGACGGGCTGGGCATTGCGCCTCCTGGCGGCTCGTTCCACTGCGTGCGCTCCATGAACCACTCCATGCACTCCGGAGATTCATCGGAGCTATCCCAAGCCGCAACGTAGAGAAGGTGCGAGATGGCGTCAATATAAAGGGAGAGATCCGATGTGTGGGTCGTGCGCAACGGAACCGCCGTGCCGCGGCGCGGGCGAAGGGTGCGGCCTGGGATCACGGTCCCCAGATCACAGCTCCCAGCCACGCCCCCGCGATCAGCAGACAGGCGAACAGCTCCACCAGCACGCTGGTCCCGCCCGCCCGCATCACCGAGCGGACCGACGCCTTCGCCTCCCCGTGTCCGCCGAGCCGCAGTCGCTCGGCGAGATAGCCGCCGCCGACATAGCCGGGTATCGCGCCCAGCACGGGCAGGAGGAAGAAGCCGAGCAGGGCCCCGACGCCGGCGTACGCCGCCATGCGCGGGGTGGCGCCGCTCGCGCGCAGCCGGCGCGGCGGCAGCCGCCAGCGGATCACCTGGGCGACGAACAGGACGGCCGTGGCGCCCACGAGCACGGCCCAGGAGAGCGCCTGCGGATCCTCGAACGCCCACCACAGGGCCGCGGCCCACACCAGCCACGACCCCGGCGCGCCGGGTACCAGCACTCCGCTCAGGCCGAGCAGCAGCACAACCCCGACCAGCAGGAGTTCCCACGCTCCCATCTGTCCAGAGTGCGGTAGAGCGGGCGAAACCGCAGGTCAGTCCTGTCGCTCCCGGGCCACCCAGCCCTTCTCGTACGTGTGCCAGCCCAGCTGGAGCCTGGTCGTCACGCCCGTCAGCTCCATCAGCCGCTTCACCCGGCGCTGCACGGTCCGCAGGCCCAGGTCGAGCTGCTTGGCGACGCTCGCGTCGGTCAGCCCGGCGAGGAGCAGGGAGA
>NZ_LIQZ01000562.1:7288-7493 GCF_001418655.1 Streptomyces phaeochromogenes
TGGCGAGGGCGCGGTCGGCGATCACGAGCTTGGTGGGCACCGTGTCCACGACCCGTACCTGCTCGTCGCGGCCGAGGGCGGCGGACAGCTCGGCGATGCCGTTCGGCAGGTGCAGCACCGACCGCTCGACGACCACGCGGTAGCGGACGCCGCGGTCGGCGGCCTGCTCCTCGGCGTCGTTGTCGGTGCCGGAGACGACGACCGG
>NZ_LIQZ01000563.1 GCF_001418655.1 Streptomyces phaeochromogenes
GTGTCCAGGGTGGCGCGTGTGTCCGTGTCCGCTGCCGTGGGAGTGGCGCCCTGACGTGCCGCCGCTGCACCCTCCGTGTGTCCGGGATCCGCCGGAAGCCTCAACTCCCTGCTCAGACCGGGTGCCACCAGCGCCAGCACCACCGGCTGCGCCGCCACCATCCGGTCGTCCGGTACGCCGAGAGCGCGGGACTCGGTGAGGGCGGCGAGGGCTGTGCCCGCCGCTGTGGCGCGCGGCTCGGGGAGGAGGGCGCCCGCGAGAGCCTCCTGGGCGTGCAGGGAGACCAGGACGGTACGGGTCCAGCGGAGGGTGGTGACGAGGTCCGGGCGGGTGAGCCGGTCCGCGGACGGTGTCTCGGCGAGGCGGCGGTCGACGTCCGCGACTAGGTCCACCGCGAGACCGGGCAGCGCCGCCGTCAGCCGGCCCACCCGCCATGCGGCGGCCAGCCGGCGGGCACCCGGCGCCGGGTTGAGCAGCGCGAGCCACCGGTTCCGGGGCGGTGCGGCGCCCAGCAGCCGCAGATCCGCCGCGGCCCGTCCGCCGACGGCCGTGACGACCGGGACCGAGCGCAGCTGCCGCCGGGGCGCGGTGCCACCGATGTCGAGCGCGGCGGCCAGCCCCCGTGCCATCGGGGCCACCCACAAGTCTTCCTCCAGCGGCTCCAGTTGATCCGGCAGCGTCTCCGCAACCGGTCCGGGGCCGAGCAGCCGCGCCCCGCGTGCGGGCCGCGCCGCCATAGCCGTGATCGGCCGGCTCTGGAACAGCCACAACTGCCCGGACGCGTCGAACCCGAACTCGATGTCCTGCGGCCCGCCGAAGACCCCGCGCGCCTGTCGCGCCAGCCGGGCCAGGCGGCGCAGCCCGTCGGCTCCGAGCAGCCCTTCGGGGTCCTCGGGCTCGGTGCGCAGCAGCCGTCCCCAGCGGCTCAACCAGTAGTTCGTGCCCGGCTGTTCACCGCTGACCAGGGAGTCGGGCCCGCCGCGCACCGCACTCACCAGCATCCGGTCCGTCCGCCCCTCCACGGGGTCCGCGCCGAACATCACCCCACCGACGCGGGCCGCGAGCATCGGCTGCACCAGCACGGCCATCGGAGCCACCGTGCCGTCCGGCCGGTGCGCCGAGTCGAGCACGGTCCGCACGGCCGCACGGAACTCGTGCCAGCCCTGTACGTCCAGCACGGACGCGAACTGGCCCGCCAGGGACGACTCCTGGGTGTCCTCCTGCGGTGAGGAGGACCGTACGACGAGGGGGCGCGTGCCGTCGGCGGAGAGCTCCTGCCAGGCGCGGCGCAGCCCTTCCAGTTGGCCGGCTCCCGCCCACTCGCCGGACCGATCGCCGTACGGCACGACGAACCCCGGCAGCACCGGCAGCCCGGCCAGCGCGGCGCGCGCCAGATTCGCGGCCTTGGAGCCTGCGAACGGGATGCGCGCCGCCCGCGGATCACTCAAGGGGACCGCTTCCGCGGCGAGTCGAGGAACTTCGGGGGTGAGCCGAGGAGCTTGAGGGGCGGTCTGATGAAACCGGGAGGCCAGTGGATCGCCTATGCGGGGGACACCGCCCTGGTCGTCCCCGTCGCGCGCACCGTCTCCATGACGTTCGTCAACCGTCGTCATCGAACACCCTCCAGGACCGACCGCCAACAGGGGGGACGCGCGGGGGTGGCCCTGCGCCTGACGACGGAACGAAGGATGGGGACGAGTTCCTGCCCGACCGGGGTACGGCCGCGACAACAACACGCCTCCTACAGCCGAGGATCCCACTCGGTGTTGTGTTTCATGTCATCCGGAAGTCGGATTCCGGCCGACGAACTGCTCCTCACCCAGCACTGACCCGGCACCCGGTACTCACTCCTCATCCGGTACTCACGGTGGCGGCAGCGCCGCGCACAACGCCTCCAGCGCGGCCCCGTACGCATGCTCCGAAGGCGTCGCGTACCCCACGACCAGACCGTCCGGCTCGGCCATGGACGCGTCCGAGTGCCGAAACTCCGGATGCCGGAACTCCGCGAGCCCGTCCAGCGCGAGGCCCTGCCACACGGCGGCCTTCACCGCGGACTGCTCGCTTCCGGGCGGCAGCCGCAGCACAGCATGGAGCCCGGCCGCGATCCCGGTGACCTCGACGTGCGGCGCGTGCACGGCGAGCGCGTCGACCAGCCGGTCCCGCCGCCTCCGGTACCGCTGACGCATCCGCCGCACATGACGGTCGTACGACCCCGAGGCCACGAAGTCCGCGAGCGTCAACTGGTCCAGGACGCTCGCCCACGCCTCCCGCTCGCCCTTGACCTCCAGGACCGCGTCGACGTACCGCTCCGGAAGGACCATCCAGCCCAGCCGCAACGCGGGCGACAGGCTCTTGCTGACCGAACCGATGTGGACGACCCGCTCCGGGTCCAGGCCCTGAACGGCTCCGACGGGCTTGCGGTCGTAGCGGAACTCCCCGTCGTAGTCGTCCTCCAGAATCACCCCTCCACGCGCGCGTGCCCAGTCGATCACGGCGGCACGCCGTGCGGGATGCAGTGGTCCACCGGTCGGGAACTGGTGCGCGGGCGTGAGCAGTACGGCCCGCTCCCTGCCCAGGCCGTCGACCCGGGCGCCGTCCTCGTCGAGCGGCAGCGGCACGGTCCGCACGCCCGCCGCCGTCAGCAACTCGCGGTGGAAGGCGAGGCCGTACGACTCGACCGCCAGCGGGCCGCGCAGCACCGTGGGGAACAGCAGCCTCAGGGCGTGCGCGAAGCCGGAGCAGATCACGATCCGCCCCGGCTCGGTGCGGACGCCACGCGCGCGTGCCAGGTACTCCGTGAGCGCCACCCGCAATTCGATCCGGCCGGCCGGATCGCCGGGCCCGAACGCCTCGTTGGGAGCCTCCCGCAGAGCCCGCCGGTACGAGGCCAGCCACGCCGCGCGCGGGAACGACGACGCGTCCGGCGTGCCCTGCCGCAGGTCGTGGCGCGGTCCACGCGCGCGTGGGGGTGCCTTTTTGGGTACGCGCGCGTTCGCGCCCAGCGGCTCGGCCCGCTCGGCGACCACGGTGCCCGAACCCTGCCGCGCGGTCAGCCAGCCCTCGGCCACGAGCTCGGCGTACGCGTCGGCGACCGTGTTGCGGGCCACGCCCAGGTCGGCGGCGAGCGAGCGGTACGGAGGGAGCCGGGTACCCGGGGCGAGGCGCCCGCTGCGGACCGCCTCACGCAGGGCGCGGATCAGAGCGGCACGGCGGCCACCCGGACCGGACAGTTCCAGATGCAGGTCGGCGCCGATGCGCTCCGCCGAATTGACCCATGAATCTGCCATGGAAATGCACCCTACAGGGGGTCTTTCCGACTCGTAGATTCATGGTCATGACGACGAACACGACACACACGATGAACGCGACGACCACGACGAGCGCGGCGCACACGACGACGAACGCCCGGATCAACTTCGCGAAGGCCGCTCCGAAGGCCTTCCGAGCCCTCGTAGGCTTCGACATCGCGGCCCGCGAGGGCCTCGACCCGGCCCTCGTCGAACTGATCCAGATCCGCGCCTCGCACCTCAACCACTGCGCCTACTGCCTCCACATGCACACCAACGACGCGCGCAAGGCCGGCGAGTCCGAGGACCGGCTGCACATGGTCGCCGTGTGGCGCGAGGCCCCGCACTTCTTCACCGAGAAGGAGCGCGCGGCCCTCGCCCTGACGGAGTCGGTGACCCTGGTCGCCGACGGCGGTGTCCCGGACGACGTCTACGCCGAGGCCGCTGCCCGGTTCGACGAAAAGGAACTGGCCCAGGTGCTGGCACTGATCTTCGCGATCAACACCTGGAACCGGGTCGCCCTGGCGACGGCGAAGAGGGCGGGGACGGACGAACGCTGAAGAGCGGGAGCCGAGTGGTGGGCGGTGGCTGGTGGGCCGCAGGCGTCGGCGCCGGTTACGCGGTCATCGGGCGGTCGTACGGCCCGATCGGCGCCGGCAGCCGAGAGGTGCCCGTCAGCTGCCGGTCCACCGCCGCCGCCACCGCCCGCCCCTCGGCGATCGCCCACACGATCAGGGACTGGCCGCGCGCGGCATCACCGGCGGCGTACACGCCGGGCACGTTCGTGGCGAAGTCCGCATCGCGGGTGAGCGTGCCACGGGGGTCGAGCGCGAGTCCGAGCTGGTCGACGAGGCCGTCGGAGCGGTCGGGGCCGGAGAAACCGAGCGCGAGCAGCACGAGGTCGGCGGGGAGCACCCGTCCGGTCCCGGGGCGCGGGCGGCGTTCCGCGTCGACCTCGATCAGATGCAGCGAGCGCACCCGCCCGGCCGCGTCACCGGTGAATCGGAGCGTCGACGCCGCGAAGAGCCGCGCGTCCGCGTCCGCCGCGGGTGCCGTCTCCAGGTCCCGGGCCTCCTCGTGCGCGGCCGACAGCCGGTAGATCTTCGGGTACACCGGCCACGGGTCGGCGTCCTCGTCCCGCTCCGTGCCGGGCTGCGTATAGATGTCCAACTGCGTCACGGACTTCGCACCCTCGCGCACCGCCGTACCCAGACAGTCGGCACCCGTGTCACCACCGCCGACGATCACGACATGCTTGCCCGCCGCCGACAGCGGTGACGTCTCCAGATCCCCCTCGCACACCCGGTTGGCCAGCGGCAGGTACTCCATCGCCTGATGGATGCCGCTCAACTCCCGTCCGGGGACCGGAAGTTCACGCCAGGCCGTGGCGCCCACGGCGAGGACGACCGCGTCGTATCTGGCCCGCAACTCGGCCGCCCCGACGTCCCGGCCGACGGCGGTCGACGTACGGAACTTCGTTCCCTCCGCCCGCATCTGGGCGACCCGCCGCTCCAGGTGCCGCTTCTCCATCTTGAACTCGGGGATCCCGTACCGCATCAGCCCGCCGATCCGGTCGTCCCGCTCGTACACGGCGACCGTGTGCCCGGCCCGGGTCAGCTGCTGCGCCGCGGCGAGCCCGGTGGGCCCCGAGCCGATCACCGCGACCGTCCTGTCGGACAGCCGGTCCGGCGGCCGTGGCGGCGCGAATCCGTCCTCCCAGGCCCGGTCGGCGATGGCGGCCTCGACGTTCTTGATGGTGACCGCCGGCTGGTTGATCGCCAGGACACAGCCCGCCTCGCACGGCGCGGGGCACAACCGGCCGGTGAACTCGGGAAAGTTGTTCGTCGCGTGCAGCCGGTCGCTCGCCGCCCGCCAGTCGTCGCGCGAGACCAGGTCGTTCCAGTCGGGGATCAGATTGCCCAGCGGACAGGCGTCGTGGCAGAACGGGACACCGCAGTCCATGCACCGGTCGGCCTGCGTGCGGATGATCGGCAGCAGAGCCCCCGGGACGTACACCTCGTCCCAGTCACGGACCCGCTCCCCGACGGGGCGCCGCGGCCACTCCTCGCGGGAGGCATTGAGGAAACCCTTGGGATCGGCCACGGCCGTCTCCCTCACGTACGTGAACGGTGCCCCTGCGGTCTCCGTCTCCGACGCCATCGTCCGGGCGGCGGGCCGAGGGCCTGTCGGCAGACTCTTCCCGCCACGATACGACGCCCTGGCCGCGCCCGCCTCGGACGTGCGCGGGCACAGCCGCGGCGGGCCCATCCACCGGGGGCGCGGCCACGCGGGCCGACGAGTGCGACCGGGTACGCCTCAGGTCAGCGCCAGTACGTACGAGATCGACGCGGCGGCCGACGCGATCGTGCGGACGTGGTTCCACATCGTCCACTCGCTCACATACGTGGGCCAGTACGCGACGGCCTCCGGCGCACCGGCCTCCATCGTGGCCAGCTTGTTGTTGCGCGGGACGTTCGCCGCGATCGTGACCCCGAAACAGCCGAACAGATACAGCGCACTGCCCAGCAGCATCTCCACCGTGCCCTCGTCGGGCCACAGCACGAAGGTGACCACCGCGAGCACGGCACACATCACCGCCGAACCGATGAACACGAACATGAACGCCGGCATCAGCGCGGTCACGTTGATCGCCTGCATCGCGGCGACTCCCTGCGCCGGCGGCAGCGCGGCGAGCCCCTTCATCACGAACGTCGAGAACCCACAGAAAACACCGGCCACCAGCCCGGTGCCGAGCACCCCCACCACAGTGATGACGAAGTACGGTCCCTCGATCATGGCAACTCCCCGTAAGTGAAACCCTTGGGCAACAACTCGCGCACCGCTCCCAGAACCGCCGGTCGGGTCGACCCCGAACCCCAAGATCCTGCCCGGCACTCCCTGTCACCACAAGTGAAATGCCGTACGGGAAGGGTGACCATGGCCGAGGGGCTCGGGGGCATGTTCGGTCGTCTCGGGGCGAGGTCCGGGGC
>NZ_LIQZ01000564.1 GCF_001418655.1 Streptomyces phaeochromogenes
AGCGGTGCCTTCGCGGTCCGTGGCCGGGCCCAGGCCGGCGTCGGCCCAGCGGGCGACGCGGGCCGCGCCGGCGAGCACGGAGCGCGCCATGCGGGCGAGTTCCGCGGGTGCCGGTGTGCCTTCCGGCGGGCGGGGGGCGGGTCGGCGCGTGGGCCTCTGGGTCATCGCTCGGGGGGCGGCGGCCAGGGTTCGCGGGCGGACGAGTCGGAGCCTGGAGTCGCGCGGGATACGGGACGTCACGGGGGCAGTCTTCCGGTTGACGGTCCGAAAACCCAAACGGAATGCCACAAGGGGCCGCAGGCGTGGCCCGCGCACCGGTCCCCGCGGGCACTCCCGGGGCGTGAACGGGTAGGTCGTACGGAGTTAAACGGAACCTCCGGGACCGGGTGGAACGGACACCCCGGCAGCGGGCGGGGAGAGGCGGGGAGGAGGCCGCGTCAGGAGATGAGGCGCCGGACGAGGTCGCTACATCAGGGGGGTGAGGAAGCGGCGGAGGGCCTCTTCGTAGCCGGCCGGGTCGGCGTTCCACATGGCGCCGTGCGGGGCGCCCCGGACCGTGTGCAGGGTGACGAGGTCGGGGCGGGCCTGGGCGAGGCGGCGCGAGGGACCCCAGGGGGCGACCGTGTCGTCCGGGCCGTGCAGGACGAGGATCGGCACCTTGAGCCGTTCGGGGTCGGCGGCGCCCTCGATGCGGTCGCCGTGCAGCCCCGTGCGGCCCTGGGCGGCGCGGACGGCCAGCGGCAGCAGGGCGCCGGGGGTGCGGCGGGCCGTGGCGAGGGCGCGCAGCGTGGTCTCCCAGCTGAGGACGGGCGAGTCCAGGACGAGGCCGGAGATCCGCTCGCGCATGGCCGAGTGGGCCGCGGCGCGCAGGGCCATGGTGGCGCCGGTGGACCAGCCGTGCAGGACGACCCGTTCGGCGCCGTAGCGCACGGCGTAGCGGATGGCCGCGTCCAGGTCGCGCCACTCGGTCTCGCCGAGGTGGTTCAGGCCGTCGGGAGGGCGGGGCGCGCCGAGGTCCCCGCGGTAGGCGAGGTCGAGGACGGGGAACTGGTGGCGGTGCAGGAACTCCATGACGTTCATGGGGTGTTCGCGGGTGGCGCCGAGGCCGTGCACGGTGATCACCCAGGTGTCGCGGGCGGCGGGCACGAACCAGGCGGGCAGGGCTCCGAGTTCGCCGGGGACGTCCACGTCGGCGTGGTCGAGGCCGAGGGCGGTGCTCGGGTTGCCGATGTGCACGCCCGGGGTGAACCACACCTTGTCCCCGGCTTCCAGGGTGCCGTGCGTGACCCGTTCCAGACGGCGTACGACCGTGTCGGCGGAGTGCGGGGCGGCGTTCAGGAGCGGGCCGACGACCGCGTGGCTGCCGTCGCCGCCGAGGCCGTACAGGCCCGGGCGCTGTGAGGCCAGGGCGCGGGTCAGGGTGATCTGTCCCGCCGCCGTGGAGTGCACGGTGAGGCGGGGCTCGGTGGGCAGCGGTTTGCCCGGCGGCGCCTTGAGAGCGGCGTCGCTGGCGAAGCGGCCGGCCGCCACCGTGGCGGCGACGGTGGCTGCGCCGGCTATGGCGACGGTGACGGCTGCTGCCGTCGGATTCACGGTGCGCACGCGTCCAGTCTCCTGACGGAGCCCGTTCTCGGCCAGTGGAGCGGGGCAGGAGTGTTCCGGTGCGGCTCGGCGGAGTGTGGGGCGGAAGGGGGCCGTCGGAATCGCTGGGTTCGGTGGGATCACCAGGGTCGGTGGGATCTGTGGGATCACTGGGGTCGGTGGATTCGGTGGGATCCGTGGGGTAGGCACCGCCGGGATGGTGGCATCGGCTGCGCGCCGTTGCGTCGGACATCAGGCACGGCGGCCCACCCGGCCC
>NZ_LIQZ01000565.1 GCF_001418655.1 Streptomyces phaeochromogenes
CGCCGAGGGTGACGACATCCACGGCCGCCGCGCCCGCCGTGGATGTCGTCACCCTCGGCGAGTCCATGGTCACGTTCCTCCCGTCCCGCCCGGGCCGCCTCGCGGACGTGCCGTCCTTCGACCGGGCGATCGGCGGCGCGGAGTCCAACGTGGCCTGCGTACTGGCCGCCGCCGGCCACACCGCGAAGTGGGTCAGCCGGGTGGGCGCCGACGGCTTCGGTGACCACCTGACCGAGGCGATCGGCGCGTACGGCGTCGACACCTCCGCCGTGCAACGCGACCCCACCCGCCCCACCGGCATCTACTTCCGCACGGCGAGCGACCGTTCCACCGACGCCCACGAGGTGGCGTACTACCGCACGGGCTCCGCGGCCTCGGCGATGGCGCCCGACACCGTGGACCGGGTCGCGCTCCGCTCGGGGCGCGTGCTGCACCTCTCCGGCATCACGGCGGCGCTCTCCGACGGCTGTCTGCGTCTGCTGCGCGAGCTGACGGCGCGCAGCCCCGGACGTCCGCTCGTCTCCTTCGACGTCAACCACCGCCCCGGACTGTGGGACACCCCGGAGGGGCCCCGCGTCCTGCTGGACCTCGCGCGCGGCGCCGACATCGTGTTCGTCGGTGACGACGAGGCACGGGCCGCATGGGGGCTGCGCGGCGCGGCTGCCGTCCGGGAGGCGTTGCCCGAGCCGGACGTCCTGGTCGTGAAGCAGGGCAGGGGCGGGGCGACCGTCTACGAGAGGGTGCGGGACCGGGCCGACTTCGGCGAGGACGTCGTCGATGTCGTCACCTTCGTGCGGGCCCTGCACGTCGACGTCGTCGCGGCCGTGGGCGCGGGCGACGCCTTCGCCGCCGGGTTCCTCTCCGCGACCCTGCGCGGGCTGCCCGTCCGCGATCGCCTCCGCCACGGCCACCTCATGGCCGCCGCCGCACTAACCGACCCCGGAGACCTGGGCGCACCCCCCACCCGCGACCACGCCGACCGCCTCGCCGCCCTGGACGACGACGCGTGGGGGACACTTCGACTCGGCCCCGGCTGGACGCACCCCGCAGACCGGGCGCAGGAGGAGGTACCCACCCCATGAGCCAGACCGTCGACAGAGCGCTGTCCATCCTGCCGCTCCTGGCCGAAGGCCCCGCAGACCTGGGCCAGGTCGCCGACCGCCTGGGCGTCCACAAGTCCACCGCCCTGCGCCTCCTGCGCACGCTCCACGAACACGGCCTCGTCTACCGCCAGTCCGACCAGCGCTACCGCCTGGGCGCCCGCCTCTTCGCCCTGGCCCAGGAGGCCGTGGAGAACCTCGACGTACGGGAGATCGCCCACCCCCACCTCGTACGCCTCAACGAGCAGTGCGGCCACACGGTCCACCTCGCCGTGCACGAGGAGGGCGAGGTCCTTTACATCGACAAGGTCGAGAGCCGCTACCCGGTCCGCATGTACTCGCGCATCGGCAAACCGGTAGCGATCACGGTCGCCGCAGTGGCGAAACTGCTCCTCGCGGACCTCCCGGAACCCGAGCGCCACACGTTCGCCGACAAACTCGACTACCCGATGTACACATCCCGCTCGACCCCCAACGCCCCGGCGTTCCTGCGGGAGTTGGAGAAGGTACGGGACCAGGGCTGGGCCACGGACCTGGGCGGCCACGAAGAGTCCATCAACTGCGTGGCGGCCCCCATCCGAGGCACCGACGGCCGCGTAGTCGCAGCCATGTCCGTCTCCGCCCCGAACGTAGTCGTCACCGCCGACGAACTCCTCACACTGCTCCCACTGGTGCGCCGTACCGCGGCGGCGATCAGCGGGGAGTACTCAGGCAAGACCCCGACGAAGGAAACCAGCTCATGACCGACAAGATCGCCCTCACCCCCAAGACCCACACCACCCCGCCCGCCAAGTTCTCGCACGGCGTCAGGAAGGGGAACATCCTCCAGGTCGCGGGCCAGGTCGGCTTCCTGCCCGCGGTGGAGGGCGAGCCCCCGACACCCGCGGGCCCGACCCTGCGAGAGCAGACCCTCCAGACCCTGGCCAACGTCAAGGCCATCCTCGAAGAGGGCGGCTCCTCCTGGGACGACGCGATGATGATCCGCGTCTACCTCACGGACGTGGACCACTTCGCGGAGATGAACGCGATCTACAACGCGTACTTCGAGGAGCAGGGCCTCACGGCACCCCCCGCGGCCCGCACGACGGTGTACGTGGGCCTCCCCGCAGGCCTGCTGATCGAAATCGACGCGCTGGCGGTACTGGGCTGACAGCCCCACACCCCACCCCCCAACACCTGTCTCTTA
>NZ_LIQZ01000566.1 GCF_001418655.1 Streptomyces phaeochromogenes
GGCCCCGAAGCCACCCCCTCCGCCTGCGCCCCCGGCGGACTTCCAGTGGAACCAGCTGGACTACGGCGTCACCGGCGACGGCACCAAGCCCGAGATGCGGCTCGGCGAGAGCAGCTGGGTCTGGCAGCGGTACGGCATGTCGATCGCCGACAGGTCGTACGCGAACGGTGTCACCGTCCACGGCGCCTCCTCGGTCACCATCGATCTCAACCGCACGTGTTCCTCGTACGACGCGGTGGTCGGTGTCGACGACCTGACGATGGGGCTCGGTCAGGTGCGGTTCTCCGTGTTCGCGGACGGGGCCCGGATGTGGCAGTCGGGGCTGGTCCAGGGCGGTCAGGGCGCGGTGCCCGTGCATGTGGATCTGACCGGCAGGAAAACGATCCGCCTGGTCGTCGAGCCGCATTCGCCCTTCGACTCGGTGGCGTTGGCGGACTGGGCGGATTCACGGTTCCGGTGTCAGTGACTGCTGCTGCCGCTGCCCGTGGCTGTGGCTGTGGCCGTGGCTGACACTTCGGTGAGTTCCCGTAGGACGTCCTCCGGGGTGAGGGTCGCCCCGGTGCGCCGCTCGGAGTCGTACGCCCGTCGGCCCAGGTGGGACAGGGCGGTGGCCTCGATGCGGTCGAACTCCCGGCTGTAGGGCAACGGACGGGGGTGACCCTGGCGCCAGTGGGAGCCCGCGGCGAGGAGGCGGACCGCGCGCGCGTGGTCGTCGATGTCGCTGAAGACGCCCGCCGCCCGCTCGGCCAGCGTGGCGAGGACCACCTCCGAGCACGGCGCTGCCGCGGCCTCGCGCAGGGTGTCGACCAGCTTGCGCAGCCCGTGACCGGGGCTCGTCTCGACCGCGGTCAGCAGCGCGTCGAGGCCGTTCAGCGCGGCCAGGAACTGGGCCGGCGGTGTGCCACGCTCCATCTCCACGCGGGCCGCCCCGTGCAGCTCGCGGGCCTGTACGAAGTCCCGGTCGTCGAAGGCCATCTGCGACCGCATGAGAAGGACGAACGCCCTCGAGTCCGGCACCGCGTAGCGATCGGCCGCGGCCGTCGCCTCGTCCAGCGCCGCGAGAGCCTGCGCCCGGTCCCCCACGTAGTAGGCGATCTCGCCGAGGCGGGCGATGAGGAACGGCGTCTCCACATACGCCCCCACCTCGACCGCGAGCCGCATGGCGTCCTCGAACTCGCTCCTCGCCTCGTCGAAACGGCTGCGGGCCATGGCCGTCTCACCGCCCGCGCTGCTCACCTGGGCGAGCATCCAGCGGTCCCCCGTGCGCCGGGCGACGGTCCGCAGCTCCGCGAGGGTCTCGTCGACGCCATCCATACCGCCGGGGCTGTCCACGGCCACATGGACACCGAACAGCAGGGCCGCGCCGATCTCCCAGTCACCGCCGTGCTCCCGGCAGTTGGCCAGCGACCTCTCCATGTCGTCGCGGATGCCTTCGGTGTTGCCGAGAACGAACGCCATCAGCGGCCAGATGATGCCGGGGAACCGCGCCGCGTCCGGCCCGCCCCGCGCCATGGAGGTCCGCACGCCCCTGGCGTACTCCTGCGTCCGCTCGTCCTTCAGCGGGACCTGGCCGAGCTCCGCCCTCAGGAAGAGATCCAGTACGCGCAGTCTCATCCGGGGCCGGTGCGAGGGGTGATCCCTCTCGGCCCCGGGGTCGGCGAGGTAGGCCTCGACGTGGTCGACGCCGTCGAGCCGGGGCGTGCGGGAGGAGTCGCGGGAACGGGTGTCGAGCGCCGCGCCCAGGCGCAGGGCCTGGTCCGCCCAGGTCGCGCCCTCCCGGCGGAAGTTGCGCAGCCACCAGAACCAGCCCATGGCGAGGACGATGGCGCCCAACTCCGGCTCGTCGGCGGCGACGAGGCTCCGGTGGAGTGCCGCGCGGATGTTGTCCAGGTCGGACTCCAGCCGGCCGATCCACCGGAGCTGGTCGGCGGACCGCAGGAGCGGATCGGCCTCCTCGACCAGCGCGCGGACCCACGCGCGGTGCCGTCGCTCGGCCGTGGCGCGCAGCTCGGGGGTCTCGGCGGCGCGCTCCGCGGCGTACTCGTGGATCGTCTCCAGCATGCGGTAGCGCATACCGCTGATCCCTCGCCGGCAAGGCGTCGCGACGACCAGGGACTTGTCGACGAGCGCGCCGACGATCTCGGCCACGGGTCCGGTGCAGACGGCCTCGGCGGCGTCCAGGTCCCAGCCGCCCGCGAAGACGGAGACCTCGCGCAGGACGGTGCGCTCGGCCTCGTCGAGCAGGTCCCAGGACCAGTCGACGACCGCGCGCAGGGTCTGCTGGCGGGGCAGAACCGTGCGGCTTCCGGAGGTGAGGAGGCGGAAGCGGTCGTCGAGGCGGTCGGCGATCTGCCGCGGGGTGAGCATCCGCAGCCGGGCGGCGGCCAGCTCGATGGCCAGGGGCAGGCCGTCGAGGCGGCGGCAGATCTCGTCGACGGCGGCGGGGTCGTGGCCGACGTCGGCGTCCGGGTGCGCCGCGACCGCCCGCTCCAGGAAGAGGCGGTGCGCCGGGTCGGGGAGCAGGGGCTCGACCGGGCGCACGGACTCGCCGGGCACGCCCAGGGGTTCGCGGCTGGTGGCGAGNNGGTCTCGGCGAGCTCGGCCGCGGCACCGATCACATGTTCGCAGTTGTCAAGGATCAGGAGCTGGCTGCGCGGGGCGCAGTACTCGATGAGCAGGGCGACCGGGTCGTCCTGCTGCACCGTCATCTCGTGGGTCATCAGCACGGTCTCGCGCAGACCGAGGGCACTGACGACCGCGCTGGTCACCGCCTCCGGCCGGTCGAGCGGGGCGAGCTCGGCCAGCCATGCCTGCGGATGCCCGGCGGCGGCTTCCTCGGCGAGGCGGGTCTTGCCGGATCCGCCCGGTCCCGTGAGGGTGACGAGACGGACCCTGTGCAATTCGGAACGGATGGCGTCGAGTTCGGGTTCCCGGCCCACGAAGGAATTCAGGCGGGGGCGGATGTTGCCGGTGCGGTCGGCTCTTGAGGGGGTGGTGGGGGTGTACGGGTC
>NZ_LIQZ01000567.1 GCF_001418655.1 Streptomyces phaeochromogenes
CGGGAATGGGTAAGGGCGGCGGGGGCGAAAAACCCACCCCCGCCACCCCTCACGCCGACAACTCCTGCCGCAACGCATCCCGCAACCGAGCCGCCCGCTCAGAAACTTCCCCGGGCCCGAGCGACACGGCCCGATCAGCCCACCGCTGCCCCTCCGCCAGCTCACCACGACGCGCGTAGACGAGCGCAAGCCGCAACGCCGCCCGCCCATGCCCCGCATCAGCGGCCCGAGTCCACCAAAGGGCAGCCTCCGGCTCACTCCCCTCCCGGGCAAGCAACAGCCCAAGATTGAACGCCCCGTTCCGAGACCCCGCCTCAGCGGCCTCCCGGTACCACCGAGCCGCATCCACGACATCCCCGCGCGCGGAGGCCAGCATCCCCACCCGCACCTGAGCCCGCCGATGCCCCTGGGAAGCAGCCCGCTCGTACCACTCCTCGCACTCACTCTTCTCGGTGGCCGGCTCCCCCAACTCGTGCGCGGGCGCAGGAGGCCGCCGCGCGTCGAGCACGGTGGCCAGCCGATAGGCCGCCTCCGCACTCCCCCCACCCGCGGCACACCGAAGGTGCCGCTCGGCAGCCCGCTCGTCCCCGTCCCGAAGACGCGCGATCCCCACCTGCAGCGCGGCCTCGGTGTGCCCGGCGGCAGCGGCCCGCTCGTACCACCGCAGAGCCGCCGCGTCCTCACCCCGCCCGGCGTGCAGGATCCCGAGGTTGAAGGCGGCGTCCACGCTCCCGGCCTCCGCGGCCTTGGAGAACCACGGCTCGGCCCCGGACGCGTCACCGACCTGCAGCAGCAGGATGGCCAGCGCGTTCGCGGCCTCCCGGTGCCCCGCGTACGCCGCACGCCGGTACCACTGCTCGGCCTGCGCGGTCCGCGCCTGCTCGGCGCAGAGCAGCCCGAGGTTGTACGCGCCGTTCACATCGCCCGCGTCCATCGCGGCCCGGTACCACCGCTCGGCGGTCTGGGTCTCGCCCCGCTCGGCGTGCAGCGCGCCCAGCGCGTTGGCGGCGTTCCCGTCGCCGTCCTGGGCGGCCCGCAGCCACCACACGGCGGCGCTCTCGGTGTCGCCCGCGTCCCGCAGCAGGAACCCGAGCGCGCAGGCGGCCCGCGCCTCGCCGTCCTTGGCGGAGGTCAGATACCAGCGCCCGGCCTCCTTGAGCTCCCCACGCCTCTCCAGGATCGCGCCGAGGTGCAGCGCGGCCCGCCGGTGACCGCGTGCGGCAGCCTGCCGGTACCACTGCTCGGCCTGCGCGGCGATGGTCGCCGCGACACCGTTGTCACCCTCGTCCTCGCCCGCCTGCACGGCCTTGCGGTCCAGCGTCCGCGCGAGCCGGTACGCCGCCTCGCGGTGCCCCCGCTCGGCGGCAGCCCGCATCCAGTCCCCGGCACCGGCGTCACCGCGGTGCTCCAGGAGGTCGGCGAGCGCGTACGCGCCGAGGGCGTGTCCCTGCTCGGCGGACTGGCGCAGCCAGTACTCGGCGGCGGGCTCGTCCCCGCGCTCGCGGTGGTGGCGGCCCAGCGCGTGCGCGGCGGCAGCGGATCCGGCGACGGCGGCGATCCGCCACCAGCCGGCCGCCTCCTCGGCGTATCCGCGCTGGTGCAGGAGGACACCCAGGTTGTTGGCGGCGGCCCGGTCACCGGCCGCCGTGGCAGCGCGGAGCTGAGGCTCGGCCCCGTCGAGATCACCGCGGCGGAGCAGCATGGCTCCGAGAACGCTCATCGCCTCGACGTCGCCCGCCTCCGCGGCGAGTCGTCGGCGAGCCTCCTCCGCAGCCTCGCCGGTCTCGTCCCGGTCGGAAGGCTGCACAAACCGCCCTGTCTCCAACAGAGTTGCCTTGTCCCCCATAACGTCCATCGTCGCACCACCTGCAACCTGGGTACACCTGGTATACCGCAGCCAGTGAGGTCACTTCAGCGTTTTGTCGACATGCCCACAGAGAGACAAGTGAAACACAGATTCCCCAACTCCAGGCGGATGGCGCAGCCTTCGCTTCAGCAGCACTGATGAGCGATGGGCACCCGCACGCGATCCCCGCGCGGTCCGCACATGATCCGTACACGCAGAAGGACCCGGATCCTTTGAGGATCCGGGTCCTTCTACTTCAGTAGCGGGGACAGGATTTGAACCTGCGACCTCTGGGTTATGAGCCCAGCGAGCTACCGAGCTGCTCCACCCCGCGCCGTTGTGTTGCAACCGTACCACGGCGCGGGGTGGGACTACTCAACTGCCCTGGTCACCGTCCTGTTGACCGCTTGCTTCCTTGTCGGCGTCACTGTTGGCACCACTGGCCGAGCTGGCCTTCTGCTCGGCCTCGGAGGCCCGCTGGATGGCGTCCTGAAGGTCTTCCTGGGCCTTGCCGTACGCGTCCCAGTCGCCCTTCTTGAGCGCTTCCTCGCCGGCCTTGTAGGCGTCCTCGGCGTCGGCGATGGCCTTCGCCAGGTCGGTGTCGCCCGTCGCCGGTGGCTTCGGGGTCTCACCGTCCTTGGGTGGTGGCTCGGTGGTTTCCTCGCCGTCCACTCCAAAGACCGTGTTCAGTCCTTCGGCGAGGGTGTCCTTGAAGACGGTCTGGTCGCCGTAGGCGACGCCGACCTTCCTCAGCAGCGGGTAGTTGGACGTGCCGCCTCGCGCGTACACCGGCTCGATGTACAGGAACCCGCCGTTGAGTGGCACGGTCAGCAGGTTTCCGTACTCGATGTCGGAGTCCGTGCCTCTGAGGTTGCGGACGAACTCGGCGACGTCGGCGTTGCTGTTGAGCTCGCTCTGCACCTGTTGTGGACCTCTCACCGTGGAGGTCACTCTCAACAGCCTTATCGTGCCGTAGTCCTTACTGGCCGCGTCCGCGTCCACCGCCATGAACGCCCCCAGGTTCGGGCGCCCGTTGGGCGTGAAGGTCGTGGTCAGCGAGAACTGCTGCGCGTTCTGCCCCGGCATCTTCAGGCTCAGGTAGTACGGCGGGACCGCACTGCTGTCCTTGTTGGTCGGGTCGTCCGGCACCTGCCAGGCGTCACTGCCGCTGTAGAACTGGGCCGGGTCGGTGACGTGGTAGCGGGTGAGCAGCTCGCGCTGGACCTTGAACAGGTCCTGCGGGTAACGCAGGTGCTCCATCAGCGACTCGCTGATGTCGGCCTTCGGCTTCACCGTGTCGGGGAACGCCTTCATCCAGGTCTTGAGGACCGGGTCCTTGGTGTCCCACTGGTAGAGCTTGACCGAGCCGTCGTACGCGTCGACGGTCGCCTTCACCGAGTTGCGGATGTAGTTGACGCGGTTCTGCTGCGCCACCACCGCCCGCTGGTTGTCGGTCAGCGAGTCCGCCGTGGTGTCCCCCAGCGTCGTACGGGAGGCGTAGGGGTACCCGTTGGTCGTCGTGTAGGCGTCGACGATCCACTGGATCTTGCCGTCCACGATCGCCGGATAGGCGTCACCGTCGATGGTCAGCCACGGGGCCACGGCCTCGACGCGCTCCTTGGGCGTGCGGTTGTAGAGGATCCGGGAACCCTCGCCGATCGCGCCCGAGTAGAACATCTGCGGCTCGCCGAAGGCCACCGCGTACGCGGCGCGGTTGATCGGGTTGGCGAGGTTGACGCCGCTCTTGCCCTTGTAGCTGGTGGTCTTCTCGCCGTTCTCCTCGTAGTCGAGCTCCTTCTGCGGGCCGCCCACGATGGAGTACTGCTCGGTCTTCTCCCCGTAGTAGATCCGCTGCTCGTACTTGCCGAGGTCACCGGTGGTCGGCAGCCCCGACTCGGAGAAGTCCGGGGAACCCGGCGGATCGGAACCGGTCGCCGTGCCCCTGGCCGCGACAGCGCCGTAGCCGTGGGTGTACGTGAAGTGGTCGTTGATCCAGTTGCTCTTCGGGATGCCGTTCAGGTTCAGCTCGCGCAGACCGATGACGGTGTCCTGCTCCTTGCCGTCGGCGTCCG
This sequence comes from Streptomyces phaeochromogenes, assembly GCF_001418655.1. GTDB lineage: Bacteria > Actinomycetota > Actinomycetes > Streptomycetales > Streptomycetaceae > Streptomyces > Streptomyces phaeochromogenes. The sequence goes on from NZ_LIQZ01000567.1 coordinate 3,919, forward strand.
TGTACCGGTCGACGTCGAGCGTGGAGGGGAACTGGTAGTACTTGCGCTCCTGCTGGAGCTGCTGGAAGGCCGGCGAGACGACGTTCGGGTCGATCAGCCGGTAGCTGGCCGCCGAGTCGGCGTCCTTGCGGATCTGCTCGGCGTTCTCGGTGCCGCCCTTGCCGGAGTAGTCCGTCACCTTGGCGTCGTCGATGCCGTAGGCCTCACGCGTCGCCTTGATGTTCTTCTTGACGTACGGCGCTTCCTTGGCCTGCTCGTTCGGCTGGACCTGGAACTTCTGGACGATCGCCGGGTACAGACCGCCGATCAGGATCGCCGAGAGCACCATCAGGCCGAAGCCGATGACGGGCAGCTGCCAGGTGCGCCGCCACAGGGTGGCGAAGAACAGCAGGGCGCAGATGACGGCGATGCAGAACAGGATCGTCTTGGCGGGCAGATACGCGTTCGCGTCTACGTACCTGAGGCCCGTCCAGTTGTCCGTCGCCTTGAAGTCACTGGACTTCACCGCGAGGCCGTACCGGTCGAGCCAGTACGCGACCGCCTTGAGGGCGACGAAGAGGCCGAGCAGCACCGAGAGATGCCCGGTGGCCGCGGCCGTGGCGCGCGCTCCGGGGCTGGTGATGCGCAGCCCGCCGTACAGGTAGTGGGTCAGCGCGGCGGCGATCACCGAAAGGATCGCGGCAGCGAATCCGAAGCCCAGCAGGAAGCGGTACCAGGGAAGATCGAAGGCGTAGAAGGCGATGTCCAGGTGGAACTGGGGGTCCTTCTGGTTGAAGGGCACTCCGTTCACCCAGAGCAGCCACGTACGCCACTGGCCCGCCGCGGAGGCGCCCGCGATCAGTCCGACCAGGGCGGTGATCCCGAGAAGAATCCACTTCTTGTACGGGGCCACACCCATGCGGTAGCGGTCGAGGTTCTGTTGCTCCATCGACATGGCGCTCAGTGGCGGCCTCAGCCGGTGGGCCAGCCAGATGTTCACGCCGACGGCCGTGGCCATCAGCAGTCCGAAGACGAAGAACAGGCCGATCTTGGTCCACAGGGTGGTCGTGAAGACGGACGAATACTTGACCGATCGATACCAGAGCCAGTCCGTCCAGAACCCCGCGAACATGACGAACGCCATGGCCAGCACGGCCAGTACGCCCAGTGTCATGAGCAGGGTCCGGACGCGCCGGGACGGTCGGCCCACTCTGATCCGTGGCCCCGTCGGGCCTCCGCCGCGGTCCGGCATCTGGAAAGCCAAGGTGCGCACCTCGAAGTTCGCTGTTGGTATCTGGGGGCCCCGCAAACGCCGGGCCACATCTATGCAACTTACTGATGCTTTACTCGGTTCCCGCTTCGGGGGCCGAACGAGGCAGGATTGTGACCATGTCCAACACCGCCTCCTCAGGCACACCCATGGCGGCCGGGCCCCTCACCCGCGCCGTCCTCGAGATCGACGAGTACGTGGCGGGGCTCGGCTGGGACCAGCCCGCCCGTCTCTTCGCCCTGGTCGACACCGGCCGGCTGCGTTCCCAGGAACCGGGGCTCGCCGAGCGCCTCGGTCTGACCGAAGACGCCCCAGAGGGCACCCTTACCCCCATTGAGCAGGACGAACTCCCCGCGGGCAGCCCGCTGGACGAGTTCCTCGGCACCATCGCCTGGCCGGACTCGGTGGTCGGCTGCGCCCTGTCCGTGGAGCGGCTGATGCTCCCGCCGTCCGCGGAGGCGTCCGTACCGGACGGCCTCGACGAGAAGCGGCTGGCGAAGTGGGTCGCCGAGCACCCGGAGCGCCAGGAGGTCCGGATGACCGTCGCGGTACTGCGCGGCGGGAAGCGCGAGTCGGCGCTGCGACTGCGTGAGAAGGACGCGGCGACGGACGTCCTCACCGGCTCCGACCTCGTACCGGGCCTCGCCGAGGCCCTGACGGCGACGTTCGCGGAGTAGCGCGAAGCGGGCCGGCCCGCCGGGTGCGCTAGCTCTTGGTGCACTTCGGCAGGTCGGCCGTGTTGCCGCCACGGATGTCCGTGAGGGCGCTCATCGCGTCGTCGATGGTGTCGACCTTGACGAGCGTGAGCCCCTCGGGGACGTCACGGGAGGCAGCCGCGCAGTTGTCCTTGGGCGTCAGGAAGTACTGGGCGCCCTTGTCGCGGGCGCCGACCGTCTTCATCTCGATGCCGCCGATCGGGCCGACCTTGCCGTCGTCGGTGATGGTGCCGGTGCCGGCGACGAACTTGCCACCGGTGAGGTTGCCCGGCGTCAGCTTGTCGACGATGCCGAGGGCGAACATCAGGCCGGCGCTGGGGCCGCCGACGTCGGCGAGCTTGATGTCGATGGTGAACGGCAGTGTGTGGTCGGTCCCGGCCGAGATACCGACGATCGCGCGCTGCTCGCCGGCGTCGGCGGACTTGGCGGTGGTGATCGTGATCTCCTCGGTCTTGGTCGCCGTCCGGTTCTCCTTCTCGGCGGCGGCCTGTTCCTTGGCGGGCACGATCGTGAAGACGACCTTCTCACCGGGCTTGTGCTTGGTGACCAGCTTCGCGACGTCGTCCGGCGCCTTCACCGTCGTACCGTCGACGGCCTTGATGACGTCACCGGCGTGCAGCCTGCCCTCTGCGGGGGTGTCCTTGACGACGGTGGAGACGATCACCCAGGACTTCACCGGGATCTTCAGTTCCTTGAGGGCCGCGACCTTGGCGCTCTCCTGGGACTGGCTGAACTCCTCGGCGTTCTCCTGCGTCGACTGCTCCTCCGTCTTGCCGTTCGGATAGAGCGTGTCGTGCGGAACGACCTTGTTGTCGTGGGCCAGCCACCCGTACACGGCCTCGACGAGGTTCATCTTGTAGTCGGCGCTGGTGACCCGGACGGTGGTCATGTTCAGATGCCCGGTCGTCGCGTAGGTCTTGCGGCCGGAGATCTGGAGGACCGGCTCGCCGTCGTGCTCCCCGAGTGTGTTCACCGTCGGCCCCGGTGACATCTCCGAATACGGCACATTGATGAAGACTCCCGCGCACAGGAGCGCGATCAGCATCAGGGTGGAGGCGAGCATCGTCGCGGTGCGGCGTGGCATGGAACGACAGTACGGGACCGGTCTGTCAGCGCACCGTCAGGGCCGTCCGTCCGGGGAATCCGGGCCGGTCAGGCGTCCGTGTGCAATTGCTCCGACTTCTCCGGGTTCTCCGACTTCTCCATGGCCTCGCGGAAGCGTGTGTAGCCCGCGAGCTCGGTGCCGTCCCCGAGGGTCTTTCGGTTCCGTCCGGCCCAACTGCCCCACAGTCCGGCGCCGATCGCGGCCAAAAGCGGAATCAGCAACCAGGCGAGCGCCGCCATGCCGACCTCCCAACCCCATGAGCGACCGCAACTGACTGATCAGCAGATTAACCATCCGCATGTTCAACGCTCACGGCAGGGGTCGGGTTACGCAACCGGAACGGCGCACACTTGTGGCACCTGGGTCTCAGGTGACCCGTGTGACCTCAACAGGCCCCGACCCACTCCTCCGTACCGTCGGAAAAAGTCTGGTGCTTCCAGATCGGGACCTCGTGCTTGAGATCGTCGATCAGTTTGCGGCAGGCCTCGAACGCCTCGCCCCGATGCGGGCACGAAACGGCGACGACCACCGCGAGATCACCCACTCGAAGATCACCGACCCGGTGCACCGCGGCGAGCGCCCGCACCGGATACTCGGCGACGACCTTCTCGGCGACCCGCCGCATCTCCGCCTCGGCACTCGGATGGCACGAGTACCCGAGCGCGTCGACATCGGCTCCCCCGTCATGATTCCGCACGGTCCCCACGAACAGCGCGGTCCCCCCGGAGGCATCGTCCCCGACAGCCCGGAAAACCTCGTCCAAGGAGAGCGCCGTCTCCCGAATCGCCAGCAGCTTGATCGGCTCCTGAGCGGCCTGCTCACCGGGATGATCATTCATGGATGCCATACCCCCATCGTGCCCCACCCCGCCAACCACACGGAATACGGATTTCCTCCGGCACACGCGCGTGCCCCATTGGAGCCTCCTACAGACCCTCAGCCCGTCCGGCGTTTGA
>NZ_LIQZ01000568.1 GCF_001418655.1 Streptomyces phaeochromogenes
GAGGACTGCGCCGGTCCCCGCACGCCCAAAGACTGCGCAGTTCCCCGCGCCCCCAAAAAGATTGCGCCGTTCCTCGCGCCCCTGAAGACTGCGGCGTTCCCCCGCAGCCCTTGGGGGCGCTAGTCCTTCTTCAGGACGAATGATGTCTGGGTCTTTGTGAAGCCTGGGGCCTTGGCCTCTACCAGGTACGTTCCCGCTGTTGCCGTGATGGCGGGTGGGGTGGCGCACTCGGGGGCGCTGGACTTGCGGTTCCACTGGAGGGTGTGGGTTACGCGGTCGTTGGCGGGGATGCGGAAGAGGATGGAGGCGGCGCCGGTCGGGCAGTCGGCCGAGGACCAGATCTCGTCGTCGCTGTCCGCCTGGGTGATGGTCAGGACCGCGCTCTTGGGGCCGAGGTCGAGCTTGCAGTCGCTGCCGGAGGAGTTTCTGGCGATCAGTTCGAAGGTGGGCTTCTCGCCGGGCGCGTACGAGTTGTTGACGCTGCGCAAGGTCAACTTCACCGCACCGGCGGTGCAGTTGGGCAGGCTGGAGCCGGCCGGGAGCGTGTCGCCGGAGCCTCCGCCGCCCGCGCCGTCGTCCACGCCGCCACCGCCCGAGGCGGATCCGCTGGAGCCCCCGGACCCCTCGGAGGTCGAACCGTCCGAGTCCCCGGAACCCGCCGAGCCGCCGGAGCCGCCGTCGCTTTCGTCGTCCGACTCGTCGCGTCCGCCCGGGGCTTGGCTGATCGCGGGGTCGGAGCCGGAGGGGCCCGGTGTGATCGAGGCGGTGGGGTTCTTGTCGTTGGACCCGTCGGCGTCGTTCTTGCCGCCGCCCCCGCCGCCTGAGGTCACCACCCACGTGACCAGCAGCGCCAACACCGCGAACACGGACACGAGAACGGCCCTCCGTCGCCAGTAGATGGAGGAGGGAAGCGGCCCGACCGGATTGCGCATAGATCCCACGGCGCAAACTGTACGAGAGATCCGGGACTTCACTGTCCCCACCCGCCGCTCAGACCATCATCTTTTACAGATCATCGTCCCGCTACACATCCCAACGCCCAGCCCCACTTACCCAGGGGCGCGAGGAACTGCGTGCTCAACCCCCACAAACCCGCACGCACATCACAACCCCAGCCCCCACCCACCCGCACCCAAAACCCAACGCGCACCCCCAGCCAAACCGTCGGAGACGCCCCCGCATGGGAGGATCGGGGTGCCATGACTGCGCCCACGAAACCCACATCCCACGCCCAGGCCGACGCGGAAGAAACCGTCGGCGACGACCTGCACGCCCCTGTCATCGACTGGTTCGAGGACAACGCGCGCGACCTGCCATGGCGGCGGGCCGACGCGGGACCGTGGGGGGTGATGGTCAGCGAGTTCATGCTGCAGCAGACGCCGGTGAGCCGGGTGCTGCCGGTGTACGAGCAGTGGCTCGCCCGCTGGCCGCGCCCCGCCGACCTCGCCGAGGACGCGCCGGGCGAGGCCGTCCGCGCCTGGGGCCGGCTCGGCTACCCGCGCCGCGCGCTTCGGCTGCACGGCGCGGCGGTCGCCATAACGGAGCGCCACGGCGGCGACGTACCCACGGAGCACGCCCAGTTGCTCGCGCTGCCCGGCATCGGTGAGTACACGGCTGCCGCGGTGGCCTCCTTCGCGTACGGGCAGCGGCACGCCGTGCTGGACACGAATGTGCGGCGCGTGTTCGCGCGGGCCGTCACCGGTGTCCAATATCCGCCGAACGCCACGACCGCCGCCGAACGCAAGCTCGCCCGCGCCCTGTTGCCCGACGACGAGCGCACGGCCTCGCTGTGGGCCGCCGCGTCCATGGAGCTCGGCGCGCTCGTCTGCACGGCGAAGAACGAGAGTTGTGTGCGGTGCCCGATCGCGGCCCAGTGCGCATGGCGGCTCGGAGGCAAGCCCGCGCACCAGGGGCCGCCGCGGCGCGGACAGACGTACGCGGGCACGGACCGGCAGGTGCGCGGCCGGCTGCTCGCCGTGCTGCGCGAGGCGGTCTCGCCGGTTCCGCAGTCGGTCCTGGACCGGGTGTGGGACGAGCCGGTGCAGCGCGCCCGGGCCCTGGACGGGCTGGTCGCCGACGGACTCGTCGAGCCCCTCGCGGGCGGTCTGTACCGGCTCCCGCTGAGCTGACTCACAGGTTCCACCGGGGTCAGTGACAGTTCGTCTTGACAACTCCAGGTGGGCAAAACACCACATACCCGCCCCAGTCGTCACCTCGCTTTACCCATCCCCTACTTCCGTTACACAACCGACGGACAGCCGAGCGCTTCCCGCAGGCTCGTTCGGACAGCCCCGTGACAACCGCTCCGTAACTTCATTGCCGTACCGCGGACCAGCGGTACGGCAGGCAACGGACAACCGGCAGCACACAGGCCGGAACACGGGGACGGAGGCGGTTGGAATGGCGCATGGCGAGGTGCTCGAGTTCGAAGAGTACGTACGCACCCGGCAGGACGCGCTGCTGCGCAGCGCACGCCGCCTGGTCCCCGACCCTGTCGACGCCCAGGACCTCCTGCAGACCGCGCTGGTCCGCACGTACGGCCGCTGGGACGGCATCGCCGACAAGCGTCTCGCCGACGCCTATCTGCGCCGCGTCATGATCAACACACGTACGGAGTGGTGGCGGGCCCGCAAGCTGGAGGAGGTCCCCACCGAGCAGCTGCCGGACGCGAGCGTGGACGACTCCACCGAGCAGCACGCCGACCGCGCGCTCCTGATGGACATCATGAAGGTTCTCGCTCCGAAACAACGCAGTGTCGTCGTCCTGCGACACTGGGAGCAGATGTCCACGGAGGAGACCGCCGCCGCCCTCGGCATGTCGGCCGGCACGGTCAAGAGCACACTGCACCGGGCGCTCGCCCGGCTCCGCGAGGAGCTGGAGCGCCGGGCGTCCGACGAACACGACGGATTCGGCGCGGGTGTGCCGGAGCGTGAGGAGCGGGAGCGTTGCGCGGCGTAGGCACTACGGTTCCACGGCCCGGCGGGCCCTTGAAGGCGGTGATCGCGGCAGTGGCCGTGCTCGCCGCCCTCGGCCTTTTGGTGTCCGCCTGCGGCACGGGCGGCACCGGCGCCCGCGACGAGGGCCCCGCCTCGGACTCGGTGTCCGCGGGCGCCGTGGAGGCAGGCACCCCCTCCGCCTCGCCGACCAAGGCACGCGCGGACGCGATCAGGCTCGTCCGCGCCGATCCGGGTGTCAGCGCGGCGGTCAAGCGCGACCTGAAGCCCTGCTTCGGCGACGAGTACCCGGTCGACGTGTCGTACGGAAAACTCACCGGCGGGACCGCCGATGACGTCCTGGTCAACGTGATGACCTGCGGCGACGCGGTCGGCGTCGGCTCGTACGTGTATCGCGAGGACGGTGACGCGTACAAGAATGTCTTCCGGGCCGAGGAGCCTCCGGTCTACGCGGAGATCGACCGGGGTGATCTGGTGGTCACCCAGCAGGTGTACGGGAAGGGCGATTCGCTGGAGTATCCGTCCGGCGAGGAGGTCATCACGTACCGCTGGACGGCGAACCGCTTCGCGGAGCGGGCCCGGACGACGAACGACTACAGCAAGGTGGTGGGCGGCGAGACGCCGGTCCCGACCGAGAACTAGACCGGCCACCTCCGCAGCCGACCCGACCGACCGAGAAACTGAGAGCACCGGATGGCAGAGCAGACCCACGTCCTGTTCGTCGAGGACGACGACGTCATCCGCGAGGCCACCCAACTCGCGCTGGAGCGCGACGGCTTCGTGGTGACCGCGATGCCCGACGGCCTGTCGGGTCTTGAGGCGTTCCGCGCCGACCGGCCCGACATCGCGCTCCTCGACGTGATGGTGCCGGGGCTCGACGGTGTGTCGCTGTGCCGTCGGATCCGGGACGAGTCGACCGTGCCCGTGATCATGCTGTCGGCCCGCGCCGACTCGATCGACGTCGTCCTGGGCCTTGAGGCGGGCGCCGACGACTATGTGACGAAGCCCTTCGACGGGGCCGTCCTGGTCGCGCGGATCCGTGCCGTGCTGCGGCGCTTCGGGCACGCGAGCGGGCCGCGGTCCGCCGGCGAGTCCGAGGGAGGCTCGTCCGTCCCCGCCGGTGGCGTGCTGTCCTTCGGCGACGGTGACGGCGTACTGGAGATCGACACCGTGGGCATGGAGGTGCGCAGGGGCGGTACGCCGGTGGCGCTGACGCCCACCGAGATGCGGCTGCTCCTGGAGTTCTCGTCGGCGCCGGGTACGGTCCTGTCGCGCGACAAGCTGCTGGAGCGGGTGTGGGACTACGGCTGGGGCGGCGACACCCGCGTCGTCGACGTCCATGTGCAGCGGCTGCGTACGAAGGTCGGCCAGGACCGGATCGAGACGGTCCGCGGCTTCGGCTACAAGCTCAGGGGATGAGGATCCCGGTGCTGCCCAGAGGGCTGCGGATCGGGCTGCGCTGGAAGCTGAGTGCGGCGATCGCGCTGGTCAGCGCGCTGGTCGCGCTGGTGCTCAGCATCGTCGTGCACAACGCCGCCTGGGTCACCATGCTGGACAACGCCCGCGATGTGCAGGACGAGCGGCTGCAGATCGCCGCGCGGTACTACGACACCTCCAGCGGGGCGGCCCGGCTGGGCACCAGGGTGGACGATCCGGACCTGCCTCAGGAGCTGTTGCGCAAGGTCAAGGCGGGGCGGCGGGCCACCTTCGTGCAGGACAACGACGACGGGGTGCCCGACATCTGGGCTGCCATGCCGATGCGGGACGGCCGGACCCTGTCGCTGCACACCCGTTTCACGGACCGCAGCGCCAACGTCATGGCGGACCTCGACCAGGCCCTGCTCATCGGGTCGATCGCGGTCATCTTCGGCGGCTGTGCCCTCGGCGTGCTGGTCGGCGGCCAGCTCTCGGGCCGCCTCCGCAAGGCGGCGAGCGCCGCGAACCTGGTCGCGCAGCGGCAGAGCGATGTGCGGGTCCGCGACGCCATCGGCGGTGTCGTACGGGACGAGACCGACGACCTCGCGCACGCGGTGGACGCCATGGCGGACGCGCTGAAGCAGCGGTACGAGGCCGAGCGGCGGGTCACCGCGGACATCGCGCACGAGTTGCGCACGCCGGTGACCGGGCTGCTCACCGCGGCCGAACTGCTGCCGCCCGGGCGGCCGTCCGAGCTGGTCAGGGACCGGGCCCAGGCGATGCGCACGCTCGTCGAGGACGTGCTGGAGGTGGCGCGGCTCGACGGGGCGTCCGAGCGGGCCGAGTTGCAGGACATCAAC
>NZ_LIQZ01000569.1 GCF_001418655.1 Streptomyces phaeochromogenes
CAGCTCGGCTTCGGGACGCTGCTCTACGCCAAGTGACACCTCTTGGGGAAGGGACGGACGTGAACGGGCGGCAGTGGCGTACGACGATCGCGGCGGCGCAGGCCGGTGACCGGCGCGCGCTCGACGAACTCGTCGAGGGCTGGCTGCCGCTGGTCTACAACATCGTCGGCCGCGCCCTGAACGGTCACGCGGACGTCGACGACGTCGTGCAGGAGACGATGCTGCGGGCCGTCGACAACCTCGGCACACTGCGTGATCCGGACAGCTTCCGCTCCTGGCTGGTCGCCATCGCCATGCGGCAGATACGCGACCGGGCCAGACGCCGGACCTCCGAGTCACTGGGCGACGACGCGGCCCAGGAAGTCACCGACTTCGCCGAACTGACCGTGCTGCGGCTCCAGTTGGAGGGCCAGCGGCGCGAGGTCGCGGAGGCGGTGCGCTGGCTCGACGACGAGGACCGGCAGCTGCTGTCGCTGTGGTGGCTGGAGGTCGCGGGCGAACTCACCCGGCGCGAACTGGCCGCGGCCGTCGGCATCAGCCGCCAGCACGCCGCCGTACGCGTCCAGCGGATGAAGGCCCGTCTGGAGGCCGCGCGCGGCATCGTGCGGGCCCTCGACTCGTCCTGCCCCGACCGGCGCGAGCTGACCGCCCGCTGGGACGGCCGCCCCGACTCGGTGTGGCGCAAGCGGCTGGCCCGGCACATCAGGGGCTGCCGCCACTGCGCCGCGCCCGGCGAGGCGGTCGTACCGGCCGAACGGCTGCTCGTCGGGCTCGCGCTCGTCCCGATCCCGGTCGGCTTCACGCTCTCGCTCGCCCTCGGCGGCAAGACGGCGGTCGCCGCGACGACCGCCGCCACGGGGGTCGGCTGGTCCGCCAAGGTCGTCGCCGCGCTCACCAAGCCCGCCGTCGCCATGACGGCCGGGGCGACCATCGTCGCGGGCGGCGCGTACGTCGTCACCCAGCCGGACTCGGCCCCGCCGAAGGCCGCCGCGCCGCCCACCGCGGCGAGCACCTCGCGGCCGAAGACGCCGAGCCCCACCGCGACGCCCAGCCCGTCACCGTCCCCCAGCAGGACCAGCAAGGACCTGTACGGCACGGTCGTCGACGCCCTCGACACGGCCCCGGACCCGAACGCGCGCCCCGCGGACCTGCCCCGCCGCCCCGAGTCCGGGCTCACCAGCACCGGCGGGCCCAAGGCCGTGATGCAGCACCGCGGGGACAGCGTGACGCTCAGCGGCCAGGGCTATGTGCTGGTGCGCTGGCAGATCTCCCCCAAGTCGCGGCCCGGCGCCCTCGTCATGCCGGCCTGGACCGGCCTCAAGGGGAAGCTGTTCCATGTGGCGTCGGGCGGTGGCCGCCGGATGGACGACACCTTCGCGGAGAACGCCGACGGCTACACCTCCGGCATGGGCGGGCCACGTGTCGGCTTCACCGTCCTGCCGAACGGCACCCAGCAGATGTGGCAGAACGAGTACTTCTACGTCGACGGCACCGTCACCCTCACCCAGAACGAGCGCGGCGCCGACTACGGGCTGATCGTCTTCCCCTCGAACCGGGACGCCGTGACCAAGGACGTCATGACCGGCCCCGACCAGGGCGCCATCCGCTACGGCCTCGTCCGCGACACCGGAAAGGACACGGCACCGGTTCCGCAGTACGTCACGCGCTCGACCCCGGCCGATGCGTCGACGGTTCGTCAGAAGTCCCGGCTGACGGGCTAGTTGACCGGTCCTGGGCCGCCATCACCTCGTCCCCGTGGTCGAAGGCCCACGCCCCGAACGTCTCGATCGGGTCGAGCAACGTCCGTCCCAGCGCGGTGAGTTCGTACTCCACCCGGGGCGGCGAACCGGCGTACGCGCGCCGCACGACCAGACCGTTGAACTCCAGCCGCCGCAGCGTCTCCGTCAGGACCTTCTGGCTGATCCCGCCGATGTGTTCACGCAGTTCGCCCGGCCGCCGCGGCCCGTGCCGCAGCGCCCAGAGGACCACGGCGTTCCAGGTGTTGGAGAGCAGGTCGAAGGCGAGCCGGGCGCGGCAGTCGGCGAGGAAGAACGGTTCGGTGCTCACATACCGAATGGTGCCCGAGCGGCTTCCTACTGTCGTGGAGATCGACCCACGGACCGGAGGAGGCAGGGGCGTATGCGGATAGGGATTCTCGGCACGGGCGGTATGGCGGACGCGTTGGGCACGCAGTGGCGGCGGGCCGGACACGAGGTGCTCGCGGGCAGCCGATCGGGCGG
>NZ_LIQZ01000057.1 GCF_001418655.1 Streptomyces phaeochromogenes
AGCCCTCAGGGACGGGACGGGGGGTCAGGCCTTGAGGTCCGCTGCCACCAGTTCCGCGATCTGGACCGCGTTCAACGCGGCCCCCTTGCGGAGGTTGTCGTTGGAGACGAAGAGGGCCAGGCCGTGGTCGACGGTCTCGTCGGTGCGGATGCGGCCGACGAAGGAGGGGTCCTGCCCGGCGGCCTGGAGGGGGGTCGGGATGTCGGAGAGGGCGACACCCGGGGCGCCCGCCAGGAGCTCCGTCGCACGCTCCACCGACAGCGGACGCGCGAAACGGGCGTTGACCTGGAGCGAGTGGCCCGAGAAGACCGGGACACGGACACACGTGCCGGAGACCTTGAGGGCCGGGATCTCCAGGATCTTGCGGGACTCGTTGCGGAGCTTCTGCTCCTCGTCGGTCTCGTTCAGACCGTCGTCGACGATCGAGCCGGCGAGCGGGAGCACGTTGAAGGCGATGGGGCGCTTGTAGACACCCGGCTCGGGGAAGTCGACCGCGGAACCGTCGTGCGTCAGCTTGTCCGCGTCCGCCACGACCTTCTGCACCTGGCCGTGCAGCTCCGCCACGCCCGCGAGACCGGATCCGGACACGGCCTGGTACGTCGCGACGACCAGCGCTTCGAGGCCCGCCTCCTCGTGGAGCGGCTTGAGCACCGGCATCGCGGCCATCGTCGTGCAGTTCGGGTTGGCGATGATGCCCTTGGGGCGGTCGGCGATCGCGTGCGGGTTCACCTCGGAGACCACGAGGGGGACCTCCGGGTCCCTGCGCCACGCCGACGAGTTGTCGATCACGACGGCACCCTGGGAGGCGACCTTCTCGGCGAGCGCCTTGGAGGTGGCGCCGCCCGCGGAGAACAGGACGATGTCCAGGCCGCTGTAGTCGGCGGTGGAGGCGTCCTCCACGGTCACGGCCGAGTCCTTGTAGTCGATCGTCGAACCGGCCGACCGCGCCGAGGCGAACAGCCGCAGCGTCTCCATCGGGAAGTCCCGCTCAGCGAGGATCTTGAGCATGACCGTGCCGACCTGACCGGTGGCTCCGACGATTCCTACCTTCACAGCGACTCCTTTTGCCTGTGCGTAACTGGCCAGTGTTTCCATCATGCGTCTCACCCCGGCCCGCCTGTCCAATCCTTTGACCTCGGAGACCGAGGACTGGGACGGGCCCGGCCGGGGTCCGGACCGAGTGCTGAGCCCGGTTTCCGTACCGGTGTGACATTCGACTCCCGGTTCTGAAGATTCCCGCGATCGGGCCGAACGTTTCCCGCACCACCGGCGTCATAGAGAAAACGCGGCGAGGGGAGGGTGGCTGTGCTGCGCAGAAAAGCCCGCCGCGTCCTGGGGGGCGGGGAGAGCGCCGGGGAGACGCTCGACGACCCCCTGGACGCGGCCCAGGAGCGCCGGGTGCGAGCCGTGCTCGCGCTCGGCGGGGTGCCGCAGGCGGACCTGCCGGACGGGGTACAGCAGGTCCGGCTGCGGCTCCTGGAGCGCGCGGCCAGCGGGGCGGAGGCACCGCGTGACGTGTCGGCGTGGGCGGCGGTCGTCGCCTCGAACCTGGCGATGGACTGGCATCGCGCCAGGCGCCGCCAGGAACGGATCGGCGAGCGGCTGGCCTCACTGAGGCCGCCGGACCAGGTCGCGGGGGAGTCGGGCGAGGACACGAAGGTGATGTCGCTCGCCGTGGCCCAGGGACTGGACGAACTGCCGGACGCCCAGCGGCAGATCCTCGTGCTGCGCTTCTACGCCGACCTGCCCGTCCGTGGCATCGCCGAGGAGCTCGGCATCCCGGAGGGCACGGTCAAGAGCAGGCTGCACACGGCGGTCCGCGCGCTGCGCGCCCGCCTGCACGAGGACGAGGTGGTGTGACGTGGCCGAGTACGAAGGAATGGACGCGCTGATGGCCGCGCTCACGGACGAACCCCTCCCCGAGGACGCCCGGGACGACGCGGAATTCCTGGCGGAGCACCGGTCCGCGCTCGCGGACATCGCCCTGCTCGGAGAACAGCTGCGGCTCATGGGCGACACACTGGCCGCGGAGACACCCGGTACGGAGGCAGCGAGCACGCGGACACCGGGTACGGAGACACCGGCCGCGGAAGACGGGCGCTCCGAAGCCGAGCCGTCCCCGGCCCCCGCACCGCTCAGGAAACCGAAGCCGCTCAGGACACCCAGGCCGCTCAGGAAACCGAGGTCGGTCAGGGCGCCCAAACCGGTGAGGCCGTCCCAGCCGCCCTGGTACCGGCGTTACGCGGGCGTGGCCCTCGGCACCCTCGTGGTGGGCGCGGGTACGGCGATGCTCGGCGGGATGGTGTGGCTCGGGATGCAGGGGGGCGTCGGCGACGGCGGTGCCTCCGACTCGTCGGCCTCGAAGCAGGACTCCGGCGCGGGCGACTCGTCGCTGTACTCGCCCGAGATGCACCTCGCGTGCTCCAAGGTCCTCGTCGAGGGGACCGTACAGAGCATCACGCCCACCGACGACGGGAACGTACGCGTCGTGCTGAAGGTGAAGCGCTACTACCGGCCCGAGCAGTCCGCGACGGACCACCCGACGATCACCGTCACGCTGCTCGACAGTGCCAGGGCGGACCTGAAGGTCGGCACGTACACCCTGGTGCGGGTGCCGGTGTTCCCGCAGGACCGGCAGGACTGGGAGACCGGCTGGGGAGTCGGCGACGCCCGCAAGGGCATCGTGGACGCGCTGCCGGGAGCGCAGGGGATGAAGTGCGCGGGCCCGGGGGGGTAGAGCAGGTGGGCAACGAGAAGGGCGGGCGCCCGGTGGGACCGGACGCCCGCCCTTCTCGTACAGAGAGCAAGCCGCTCAGAGAGCAAGCCGTTCAGAGCGTCAGAAACGCTACGGCGTGACCTTCTCGATCAGCACGCTGCCGGTACCGGCGACCGTGCCGCGGGCGTTCACGAGCTGAGCGCGACCGAAGAACGTCCGGCCCTCCGGCGGCGCCGCGTTCGCGACGACCTTGGCCTCGACCGAGGCGGTGGCCCCGGTGCCGAGCTTCACGGGCGTCGAGTCGACCTGGACCTCGCCGAGCGAAGGCGCGAAGTACACGTCGAGGTAGTCGTACGCCGTGGAGCCCGCCGGGATCGCGTAGCCGACGACCTCGATGGTGTACGTGCCGGCGGCGGGCGACGGGACGGAGACGGACTCCTCGGAGTCGCCGTCCGCGGACTGGCCGACCTGGTTGCCCTGAGCGTCGTAGACGGTCAGGTCGAGGTCCGCCGCGGCGTCCGAGACGTTGCCGATGGTGACGTCGAGCGAACCGGCGCCCGCGGGCACGTCCACCGTGGTGGTGTCCGTGGCGCCGTCGGCGATGGTCGGCCGGGCGTTCTTGGAGGAGCCGAGCGGGCCGCCCTTGAGCGAACCGTCGACCGGGACGAGCTTGTTCGTCACCTTCCAGGAGACCGGGGCCGGCGTGCCGACCTTGGCCTCGGGGACGGTCACGACCGCCGGGTCGAAGTCGGCGCCGAGCACCTCGACGTTCAGCTTGTACGGGTTGTCGAGCACCGGCGACGTACGGCGCGACTCGACCTCGATCTCCCAGACGCCGGGCTGCGGGTCGGCGTACGCACGCACGTCGGGCTTGCAGCCGTTGCCGTCGAGGTAGTTGTTGTAGCAGAACGGCGTCGAGGTGTTGTCGACCGGAACGCCGTACGGGTGGATGGCGATGAACCGGGTCTGGCTCTTGTCCTTCAGCCCGCCGATCGCGACCTCGAGGGCCTTGGCGCCCTCGGGGACGGTCACGAAGTACGACTTGCTGGAGTTGCGCTGGACCGTGCCGGACGCCGAGTAGGTGTACTTCAGCGGGGCGGAGACCACGACCGTGGTGAGGACCTGCTTGTCGATGCCCTCGGTCTTCGGGTCGTCGACCTCCAGGATCGCGCTGCTGAGACCGGAGTTCTCGGCCTTGGCCGCGACCTTCACCGTGACCGGCTTGTTCAGCGGCAGGGACACCTCGTCGCTGCCGACGATCCTGAACGTGTCGTCCCGGTTGTTCTCCAGGTGCAGCTCGTGCCGGATGGCACGGTCGGCACCGGTCGTACGGGTGATGGTGACGTCGTACGTCTTCTTCTGGCCGACCTTGAGGCCGCCCTCGCGGTCGTAGAGGCCCGTGCCGAAGCCCGGGGTCTTGAGCGCGAAGTCGATCGCGGTGTCGACCGGGGCCTTCACCGTGTACTCGTGGGCGGTGGCGCCGTCACGGATCGAGTCCCAGGCGTCGGGGATGTTGACGAGGCCCGCGCCCTCCGCGTACGCCTGCGTGCCGCTGATGTGGTCCGCGGTCGAGGTGAGCGCGGTGCGCAGCTTGGCGGGCGTCAGGTCGATGTTCTTCTGCTTCGCGGCGCTCAGCAGCAGCGCGGAGGCGCCCGCGGCCTGCGGGGACGCCATCGAGGTGCCCTGGAGCATCGAGTAGCCGGCCGGCAGGGAGTAGCCCGCCTCGGCGACCGGGCCGCCGGGCAGCCAGGTCTGCGTGGTGTTGATGGAGGCACCGGGCGCGGTCAGCGTCGGCGTGAAGCCGCCGTCCTCACGCGGTCCGCGCGAGGAGAAGGGCAGCATCGCGTACTTCTTCTCGACGGCCGAGCCGTAGTTGGACGCCCAGGTCTCCTTGGAGATGGACGCGCCGACCGAGATGACCTTGTCGGCCAGGCCGGGGTCGCCGATCGTGTTGGCGCCGGGGCCCGAGTTGCCGGCCGAGATGACCAGCTCGACGCCGTAGGTGTCGATCAGGCGGGTGTAGAGCTCGGCGCGCGCGTTGTTGCCGTCGTTCAGCGCCGGGAGACCGCCGATGGACATGTTGACGATGTCGACGCCACGGTTGGCGACGAGGTCGATCATGCCCTCGGTGAGCGCGACGTTGGTGCAGCTGGGGCCGAAGAGGCAGGCGCGGGAGGAGACGACCTTCGCACCGGGCGCGGCACCGTTCATCTTGCCGCCGAACAGCCCGTTCGCGGCGGTGATGCCGGCGACGTGCGTGCCGTGCTCGCTGGCTATCAGGCCGATGTTGACGAAGTCGCGCTTCTGGCCGACCCAGTCGCCGCCCAGCGGGTCCATCGGGACGTCCTTGCGGATCTCCACGACGAACGGCTGCCGCTCGACCACGTCGGTGGCCGGGTTGTCGGTACCGAAGTAGCCGATCTGGTACCCGTCCTTGTACGGCTTCATCGGCGCGTCGTCGGTGAAGTCGCTGTTGCCGTTGGAGTCGACACGGACCGTGCCGGCCGCCGCGTCGTACAGGACACCCCAGGCGTCGGTGGTGTCGCCGTCGCGGTTCACGTCGCCGGCCGCGTCGCCGCCGGCGGTCGCGGACTCGCGGAAGAGGTTCACCTGGTAGCTGCCCGCGGGCGCGGTCCAGGTCTTGCCGCTGAAGGCGAACGTGGGCCCGGACACGGATGTCAGCATCGCGCGCCAGGACGCGTCGCCGTCGATGATCGGGTCGGTGGACGTCACCCAGTCGACGATCTTGCGCTCGCCGGTGGTGGTCTTCTGCAGCGCGGGGTGCGCCAGGTCCACACCGGAGTCGAGGACGCCGATGGTGATGCCCCGGCCGTCCGCCTTCGGGTTCTTCTTCACGAAGTCGACGGCACCCGTCTCGAACGACGGGTTGTACGGGTTCTCGGCGGGGGTGTTCTTGCCGGGCGCCGGGTAGGCGCCGGCCGTCGGGGCCTTCTTGGCGCCCTTTGCGGTGTCGGCGGACGGCGTCGGGTCGTCCAGCGCGATCTCCTGGCGCAGGTCGATGCCGTGCACGGAGGAGAGCTTGGAGGCCGCCTTGATGGCCGCGTCGGCCTTGGCGGTGGGGACGGTGGCGCGGACGTAGCCGAGCTTGTCGTAGGTACGGCCCACGGAGCCGCCCTTCACCGCGTCGAGCTGGTCCGCGACCTGCTCGGTCTGTCCTGGCGCGGTGGCGACCATCATCGTGACGTTCTTGTCGCCGCCGGCCTCGGCCTCGGCGAGGAGGTCGGCGTCGTCCGAACCGAGCTTGCCGCTCGCGGACTTGACCGATGTGTCGACGGGAGTACCCGGATCGTCCGCGGAGAAGGCCATGGGTATCGGCCCCGCCGCGGAGAGTGCGGCCACGAGCCCGGCGGCCACGGCTATGCGCGCCGCGCGTCTCGCGCCGGTGATCGGAGCTCGCTGAGGGTTGGGGGTCATCAGCATCCTTGTAGGTAAAGGAAAGTCCGTTGACGATCGGAACGATCGCCCCAGTCCGGTATGTGAACCCGGATGACCGCTCAGCTTTACCCAAGTGATGGATGTTTGGGGAGGGTTGACCGTGGCGTGAAGTGTCCATGGCGTACTTCCGCCATACGCCACCACGGGCATAGCGGCGTATCGACGGACATTCCCGGAGGGCTCAGCCCTCTCGCGTGCGCGCGTAGTGGCGGGACGCCTTCGCGCGGTTGCCACAGGCGGCCATCGAGCACCAGCGGCGGGTG
Source organism: Streptomyces phaeochromogenes (assembly GCF_001418655.1). Taxonomy (GTDB): domain Bacteria; phylum Actinomycetota; class Actinomycetes; order Streptomycetales; family Streptomycetaceae; genus Streptomyces; species Streptomyces phaeochromogenes. The sequence goes on from NZ_LIQZ01000057.1 coordinate 6,436, forward strand.
CCGTTCCGCGAGGTGTCGAAGAAGTGCAGGACACACGCCTCGTGGGCGCAGTGCCGGATGCGGTCGGGGGCGGTGTCCAGCAGTTCCAGGTAGTCGCGGGCCGCGAGCCAGGCCGGTCCCCAGGCCGGGTCGCGGAACTCGGCCGCCTCGCCCGGCCCCTCCGCGGTCAGGGTCGCCCGGATCCGCCCGTGCGCGAGCACGGCGTCGACGCGGCCCGCGCCCTCCGCCAGGGATCCGTCCACGGCGGCCCGCAGGGCGTCCCGTGCCGTCAGCGCGTGGCGCAGGGTCGCCTCGTCGGCCGTGAAGTCCAGCGCGTTGGCGGCCAGCCACACCGCGAGCCCCTCGGTGTCCGTCAGCAGGTCCTGGGCCGCGCCCTCGTGCATCCACCGCGTGTTGAGCAGGTCGAGCGAGAGCGGCTCCCCGGTGAGCGGACGTGGATCCCGGGCGGCGACGGACATCTGGCTGCTCCCTGCTTCCCCGGCCGGCGTGCGGCGGCCGGCCCCTGCTAACCGGTCAAGGTTATGTGACCGGTTGACGTTCGCCTATTCTAACCCTTAAAGTCATGGACAACGGTTAGCCCGCGCCGGGCTCGACGCAAAGGGAGTGCCATGTCGACGACCACCGCACTACGCATCGGCCACACCGGCCTGAACGTCACGGACCTCGACCGCTCGCTCGCCTTCTACCGGGACGTCCTCGGCTTCACGGTGATCGCCGAGGGCAAGGAGGAGGACCGGCGGTACGCGTTCCTCGGCGAGGACGGCCGCCCCGTACTCACGCTGTGGCAGCAGGCCGACCACCGATACGCGGCGACCGGCGCGGGGCTGCACCACCTGGCCCTGGAGGTCGACACGGTCGATCAGGTCAGGGCGTACGAGACGGCGCTGCGCGCCCATGGCGTGGAGTTCGCCCACGAGGGCGTCGTGGCCCATCGCGAGGGCGCCGCGTCCGGGGGCATCTTCTTCCACGACCCGGACGGCACCCGCCTGGAGATCTGCACGGCCCACGGCGCGGAGGGGGCACCGGCTCCGTCGGGCGAGGCTCCTACCTGCGGATTCTTCTAGCCCGAACTGAACCTTGCCCGGCCCGGACCCAGCCCGCTCCAGCTCTGCCCGTCCCAGTCGTGACCAGCCGCTTCGTCGTCGAGGAGGACACCGTGACCTACCACTCCGGCTCGCGTGCCGTGCAGGACCGGGTCGGCGTGCGTGACATGGCCGACCACGTCGGACGGTCCATCGGGGAGGGGCTGCGACCGGTGGCCGCCGCCTTCCTGGAGCTCCAGCCGATGCTCGTGCTCGGCGCCGCAGACCCGGACACCGGCCGGGTGTGGGCCTCCCCGGTCACCGGCGAGCCCGGGTTCGTCCGGGCCACCGGACCGCGGCAGATCTCGCTCGCGCACGGCCCGCACGCGGGCGACCCGCTCACCGCGGCGCTCGCCGTCGCCGGGACCCCGGTCGGCACCATCGCGCTCGACCCGCGCACCCGCCGCCGCATGCGGCTCAACGGCCGCTCCCGGCCCACGCCCCGCGGCCTGGCGGTCGAGGCCGACCAGGTCTTCTCCAACTGCCCCAAGTACCTCCAGAAACGGGAGTCGTACGAGACGGTCGCGCGCACGCCGGGCGAACCGCTGCGCGGCAGTGAACTGGACGGGTCCCAGCGGGAGTTCGTCCGCGCCGCCGACACCTTCTTCCTCGCAAGCGTGCACGGGGGCGGCGCGGATGCCAGCCACCGCGGCGGCAACCCCGGCTTCGTACACGTCACTTCGCCGACCGAGCTGAGCTGGCGCGACTACCCCGGCAACTCCATGTTCCTCACCCTCGGCAACCTCGCCGCCGACCCGCGCGCCGGACTCCTCTTCCTCGACTGGGAGACGGGCGCATCCCTCCAGCTCTCCGGCACGGCCCGCACCGACTTCGCCCCCGACGGCACCCGCAGCGTCCGCTTCACCGTCGAGGCGGTCGTGGACACGCCCGCGGCGAGCCCGCTGCGCTGGTCGCCGCCCGAATACTCACCGGCGAACCCGTCCCTGCCGTAATAACGTCGGCGCATGCACAAGGAGTTGAGGGTGGCGGCCTACGCCGTATGCGTGCGGGACGATCGGATACTCCTCGCCCGCCTGGTGGAGAAGAACGGCACCAGGCCCTGGACGCTGCCCGGCGGCGGCATGGACCACGGCGAGGACCCGTACGACACCGTGATCCGGGAGGCAGAGGAGGAGACCGGGTACACGGTCGAGCCCCTCGCGCTGCTCGGCGTCGACTCCGTCCGGCGCACGTACGCGCGCCGCCTCGGCCCCGCCGCCGACTTCCAGGGCCTGCGGATCGTCTACGAGGTCGGCGTCACCGGCGGCGAACTGCGCCACGAGACCGACGGCTCCACCGACCTGGCGGCCTGGCACCCCCTCGACGAGGTGTCCGCCCTGGACCGGGTGGGCTTGGTCGACGTCGGCCTCACGCTGTGGCGGGAACGACCGGCGGTGGGGCGGGTGACGGGCACCGCCGAGCGCCCAACGCCCCCCGGGAACTAGGCCCCCTCGGAGAGGTGCCGCTGTACCGTGCCCCGTAAGGGGCGCGGGGAACTGCGCGACCAGCCGAAGCGGACCCGCAGATTCATCACCGCCCCCCAGCGGAGCGCGCACGTACCCAGCCAGGTGAACATGGAGTGACCGCCTCCTCTCGGTTCGAAGAGGGCTCGGTGGACGCGGAGGGTAACCAAGATCCACGTACGGTGATCGGCGCTGCCCGTTGCTGTCCAGTTAACGCGCAGGTCACCCCCGGTGCCAACGATCCAGTATGAGCGGGCAGTTCGCGTGAGCGAACCGCCCGCGACCACTGCTGACGCGTTCGGACCCGGGGAGATCGCGCCATGTCGCGCATACGCTCTGTCGCCACCGCCACTGTTCGTGACCGCCGAGCCTTCCTGGCCGCAACCGGGGCGGTGTCCCTCTCCGCGGGCATCGGCCTCGCGCTGCGGCCCGGTACGGGCGAGGCCGCCGCGCACACCGCCTCGACCCAGGGGCAGCCCCTCGCGGTCTCCCGCCCCGCACCGGCCGCGCCGCTGGCTCCGTACACCCGCGGCACCACCCTCTCGACGGTCGCGGTCCCGCGCGGCGGCTCCGGCTACCGGCGGCTCGGCGACGGGCCCGCCTGGTCGCGCGTCGTCCGCGGCGATCTGGCCGCGCCCAAGGCCGGCCGCGGCGAACGGCGCACCGCGCTCGCCGCGTTCGTGCAGTTCACCGACCTGCACCTGGTCGACGTACAGCACCCGCTGCGGTACGAGTACCTGCGCTCCCAGACCGCCAGCGCCTGGCGGCCCCAGGAAGCCCTGTCCGTGCCCGGCGCGGTCTCGCTCGTCGAGCGGGTCAACGCGCTGCGCGGCGCCCCCGTCACCGGTTCGCCGCTGCACTTCGTGATGACCACGGGCGACAACACCGACAACAACGCCAAGACGGAACTGGACTGGTTCCTGAAGGTGATGAGCGGCGGCCGGATCACCCCCAACTCCGGTGACCCGAACCGCTACGAGGGCGTCCAGAACAGCGACCTCAAGCTGTACTGGCAGCCCGACGCGGCCCTGCGCGACGCCGACAAGCAGCTCGGCTTCCCGCGCATCGACGGCTTCCTCGCCGCCGCGATCCGCGAACTGCGCAGCCCCGGCCTCAACCTGCCCTGGTACTCCACGGTCGGCAACCACGACTCCCTGCCCGGCGGCTGCTACGCGCCCGGCGACTCCTTCTTCGCCGACTTCGCGGTCGGCGGCAAGAAGCTGATGACTCTCGACGAGTCGGAGGGGGTCGCCATCTGGAACAACGTCAAGAAGGGCGGCGACCCCAAGGGCGCGGCCTTCAAGGCGATGCTCAAGTCCCAGGCACGGAAGATGCGTTCGGTCACCCCGGACGAGGGCCGCGCCCCCTTCACCCCCGCCGAGTACCTCCAGGCGCACCTCGACCCGGCTCACACCGGAGCGGGCCCCATCGGGCACGGCTACTCGCAGGCGAACCTCGCTGCGAAGACGCAGTACTACACCTTCCGTATCGCCGACGGCCTGCTCGGTGTCAGCCTCGACACCACCGACCCGGGCGGCCACTACGAGGGTTCGCTCGGCACCGCCCAACTGCGGTGGCTGGAGCGCACGTTGAAGGCGGCGGAGAAGAACAAGGAACACGTCATCGTCTTCAGCCACCACACCAGCAAGTCGATGCGCAACCTCCGCGAGGACCCGGCCCACCCGGGCGAGCGGCGGCACGGCGGCGACGAGGTGCTCGCCCTCCTCGGGAAGTACCGCTCGGTGCTGGCCTGGGTGAACGGCCACAGCCACAAGAACAAGATCACCCCGCACTCCGCCCCGGACGGCCGTTCCTTCTGGGAGGTCTCCACCGCCTCCCACATCGACTTCCCGCAGCTCGCCCGGGTGATCGAGATCGTCGACAACCACGACGGCACGGTCTCCCTGTTCACCACACTCATCGAGTCAGGCGCCCCACACGCTACGGACTTCGCCGACCTCACCCAGACGGGCCTGGCCGCCCTCTACCGAGAACTCTCCTTCAACGCCCCGGGCGCCCGAACGGACTTGACCGGAGAGGCGGGGGACCGCAACACGGAGCTGGTGCTGAAGAAGGGCTAAGGGGTTAACGCCCTTCGGGGGCGCCCCTTCAGGGGCGCGGGGAACTGCGCGCCCAGCCACGGCGGACCCGCACCTTCAACACGACCTTCCCGGCGGCACACTCAAGAGTTGTTCAGGTAAGCAAGCACCGCCAGCACCCGCCGATGCCCACTGTCACTCGGCGGCAACCCCAACTTCAAAAACACATTCCCAATGTGCTTGCTGACAGACCGCTCGGTCACCACAAGCGCCTCGGCAATAGCCGAATTCCCATGCCCTTCAGCCATCAGCTGAAGCACCTCCCGCTCACGAGGAGTGAGCGAATCGAGCGGCGAGTCCCGCCGCCGCACAAGCAGCTCGGACACCACCTCGGGGTCCAAGGCCGTACCGCCGGAGGCAACCCGCTCCAGCGCGTCCAGGAACTCGTCGACCCGCCCCACCCGGTCCTTGAGCAGATACCCGACCCCGCTCGCCCCACCGCCGAGCAACTCCGCGGCGTACGACTCCTCGACGTACTGCGAGAGCACGAGCACCGGCAGACCGGGGATCTCCTTGCGGGCCGCGAGCGCAGCGCGCAGCCCCTCGTCGCGGAAGCCGGGCGGCATCCGGACGTCGAGCACGGCGACATCGGGGCGGTGTTCCAGCAGCGCGGGCAGCACCTCGGGCCCGCTGCCCGCGACGGCCACCACCTCGTGCCCGGAGGAGGTGAGCAGCAGGACCAGCCCCTCCCGCAACAGGGCGTTGTCCTCGGCGATCACCACACGCACGGCAGCTCCACTTCGATCACGGTCGGGCCCCCGACGGGGCTGGTCAGCCGCAGGGTCCCGTCGAGCGCGGCGACGCGTCGCCGCATACCGAGCAGCCCGGAGCCGCCGCCCTCGTCGGCACCGCCCCGGCCCTCGTCGCGTACGGTCACCCGCAACCCCTTGCCGGTACGGACGAGGCCGATCTCGGCCCGCTCCGCACCGCTGTGCTTGGCGGCGTTCGTCAGCGACTCGGCGACGACGAAGTACGCGGCGGCCTCGACCGCCGCCGGGGCCCGCGCCCCGTCCCGCTCGCTGTCGGCGTCCTCCAGGCCGTCCACGGTCACGGCCACGTCCAGGCCACTGCTCGCGGCGAGCGCCCGGACGGCGCCTGCCAGCCCGCGGTCGGTGAGGATCGGCGGGTGGATGCCCCGTACGACGTGCCGCAGTTCGGTCAGGGCCTCCTCGGCCTGGTCCTGGGCGTCGTCGAGGAGCCTGCGCGCGGCCTCGGGATCACGGTCGTACGCCCGCTTGGCCAGCCCGATCCGCATCGACAGGGAGACCAGCCGGGCCTGGGTGCCGTCGTGCAGGTCCCGCTCGATGCGCCGCAGCTCGGCGCCGTGCGCGGCGATCGCGCCGGCCCGGGTCTCGGTCAGCTCCTCGACCCGTACGGCGAGCTCCGCCTTGGGGGAGGGCTTGAGCAGGGCGGTCGACCACTTGGCGTCGAGGTCCGCGAGCCGGCCGATCAACGGCAGCACGACGGCCTCGCGGCGCAGCAGCCCGCACCACACACCGTCGACGAGCAGGCCCAGCGGCCACAGCGGGATCGCCAGATACGGCAGGCAGCCGTAGGCGTAGTAGGCGACCATCCAGCGCAGATCGGTGAAGGTGCCCGGATCGCGGACGACCGTACGCACCCGCTCGCGCACCGTGCCCTCGACGGGCCGGTAGGCCTCGGGGATCTCCTGGCCCGTCCACGCGGCCACCATGCGCCGCTTGGCCCCGGCGATCCGGCGCACCAGCAGCACGGTCTCGGGCAGCAGTCCGATGGCGACCACGCTGACCGCGCCGATGGCCCCGATCAGCAGGACCGTGACGAAGAGGTACGAGCCGAAGGAGAGCACGGCGGCGGGCGCGAGCTGACGTGTGGCCCGCGCGGCCTCCCGGACTGTCTTCCGCATGGCGATCAGAGTAGGCGAACGGGTGCACGTGCGGACGCCTGACCACCTTCCTTTGATCAGCGGAAACCCTCCCTTGACCTGCGGCCACCTCGCTGCTGACCTGCGACGCCTCCCGGCCGGGGCCCGCCCGTGGTGTAGCCCGCTACACCTCCGGTTCGGGAGGGCACTCCCTCGTGGCGGCGATCGGATCCCGGGATCGTTGATCTCGGTCGACCTCAGTCGGTCTCACTTGATCTCAGTCGATCGCGGGAGTTTTTCCGCTCCCCCACTTTCAGCTCTCCCACTCGGAAGGAAACTCCCCATGAAGGCGCTGCTCTCCTCGAAGCCGGTCCTGTGGTTCCTGTTCCTGTTCAACCTCGTCGTCGCCGTGGCCGCGCCCTTCGTCGTGGACGGCTCGCAGGGCGTGATGACCGCCGTCGGCATGGGTGTGGTCTCCCTCGGGGCGGGCCTGAGCCTCCTCAAGGGGCGCGGACAGGGGCAGCCCGCCTGAGCTGCTCCAGAAGGGCCGAAACCTGCCCAACCAGCACAGGCACAGGCAACCCGTACGACATGACACCGGGTCCCTCCCGTCGGTTCACCACGACGGACACGACGGATGGGACACGACGACTCATGACTGCATCCCGCACGATGCGCCTCGGACTGACGAGCGCGGCCGCACTGGTCGCGGCCTCGCTCACGGCTCCGGTGGCCATAGCCTCCCCGGTCTCCTCCTCGGCCCCGGCCCCGCTCAGAGACCACGGCGCGACCCAGCGGGCGATGGACGCCGCCGTGCAGGACGACGTCCCCGGTGTGGCCGGGCAGGCGAAGGACAAGTACGGGACCTGGAAGGGCACTTCGGGTGTCGGCAACCTCAAGACGAAGCAGCCGCGCTCCGCCCACGACCGCTACCGCGTCGGCAGCATCACCAAGACGTTCGTCTCGACGGTCCTGCTCCAACTGGAGGCGGAGGGACGGCTCTCGCTCGACGACAAGGTGGAGAAGTGGCTGCCGGGGGTGGTCCGCGGCAACGGCCACGACGGCTCCAGGATCACCCTCCGCCAACTCCTCAACCACACCAGCGGCATCTTCAACTACACCGACGACGAGGACTTCGGCCGGACCTACTTCCTGAAGGACGGCTTCTTCGAGCACCGCTACGACAAGCTGTCGCCCGCGCAGCTCGTGAAGATCGGCATGGCCCACAAGCCGGACTTCGAGCCGGGCACCTCCTGGAACTACTCCAACACCAACTACGTACTGGCCGGGATGGTGATCGAGAAGGCCACGGGCCACGCGTACGGGGACGAGGTCAGGCAGCGCATCGTCGAGCCGCTCGGCCTGCGCGCCACGACGGTCCCCGGCACGAACCCGCACATGCCCCGGCCCAGCAGCCGGGCCTACGGCAAGCTCGCCGAGACGACGACCGGCCCGACCTACGACGTCACGGAACTCAACCCGTCCCTAGCCTCCGCGGCGGGCGAGATGATCTCCGACTCCGGCGACCTCAACCGCTTCTACTCGGCGCTGCTGCGGGGCAAGCTGCTGCCGAAGAAGCAGCTCACCGAGATGAAGACCACCATCAAGTCCGACGCGTTCCCGAACGCCGGCTACGGCCTCGGTCTCATGGAACGCAAGCTGAGCTGCGGTGTCGTCGTCTGGGGCCACGGCGGCGGCATCCACGGCTCGAACTCGGAGGCCGTCACGACGGCGGACGGCCGCCACTCCCTCGCCTTCAACTTCAACGGCGACTGGTCGGGGGACAGCGAGGCAGTGATCGAGGCGGAGTTCTGCGCCAAGTAGCCGCCCGGACGCTGGGCAGGGTGAGCGCGCACAGGCCCGCTCACCCGTTCCAGCACCTGTCGGACGTTCCCGGCAACCGTCAGATCCCCCCTTCCCGGCCCGGACGATCCGGCGCAATCCCGCAGACCGCGAACTATCCTGCTGCGCACGTGGATTGAGAGCTCGGGGGAAGCGTGGCAGCGAAGTCATCCGCGCAGTGGGTGCGGCCTGCGCGCCCTGCGCGACCGGCGTCATCCGTACCGACGGGACCGGGCCATCGCGACGCGGTCCTCGTCCTGCCTGGGATCATGGGCAGCGAACTGGTGGAGACCGCGACCGGCCGAGTCCTGTGGGGCGGTTCGGACCTGCGTTGGTACGGCAGCGCCTGGGCGTCCGGCGGCTCGCTCTCCGCCCTCCACGTGACGGACGAGGAGCGCGCGGGCGTGACCGGCCGCGTCCGTGCGACCCGGCTGCTCCGCTTCCCCGCCTTCGCTCCCGTGCTGAGAGGCTTCGAGCCGTACACCAACCTCCTGGCGGGCACCCGGCGCGTGTCGGCCCACCCCGACGCGGTGCGGGAGTTCGCGTACGACTGGCGCCTGTCGACCGAGCACGCGGCCGCCCGGCTGGCGGAGGCGGCGGACGAACACCTACGGGCCTGGCGTGCCCATCCGCACGGCAGTCGGGACGCCCGGCTCACCCTTGTGGCCCACTCCATGGGCGGTCTGGTCGCCCGCTTCTTCATGACCGCGCTGGGCGGGGCCCGTGACGTCCGCACCCTGATCACCCTGGGCACCCCCTTCCACGGCTCGGCCCAGGCCGCGGGCCTGCTCGGTTCGGGCAGCGGCACCCCGCTGCCGCTGCCCCGCCGCCGACTGCGTGCCCTGGCCCGCACCCTGCCCGGCCTGTACGAGCTGCTGCCCGGCTACCGCTGTGTGGAGGAACCCGCCGGTGAATTTCGCCGCCTCACCCCGGCCGACATCGAATCCCTCGGCGGAGACCGGGAGTTGGCCCAGCAGTCGCTCGACCGCAGGGAGAAGCTGAACGAGTTGGACGCCGGCACCCTCCCTCAACTGCGCGCGGTGGTCGGCGTCGGCCAGCGGACCCCACAGAGCCTGACCGTCGCGGACGGCACGGCGGAACTGCGGGAGTACGTCCCGGACGGCGACACCCGCCTCGACCGCCGCGGCGATGGCACGGTGTACCGGGAGGCGGCGACACCGGCCGGGCTGCGCCCCTTCTACCTCCCCCAGAGCCATGGCGCCCTCGCCCGCAGCGAGGAGGCGGTCGCGTTCACGGGCTCGGTCCTCACCGACCGCCCGCTGGGCCCGCCCCGCGGCGCGACGGAACTGGGCCTGTACGTACCGGACGTGGCGACGGCACGCGAACTGTGCCCGGTCGAGGTCGATCTGGTGGACAACCCGATCGCCGTCGACCTCCAGGTGATCGACGTCTCCGAGAACCTGGAGATCGACCGCCCCCGCCTGTCCCGCCGCGACGGCCGCCTGCGCGCGGACGTACGGCTCCCGTGGCCGGGCCTGTACCGCGTCGAGGCGAAGTGCGGCGGCTTCTCACCGGTGAGCCAACTGGTCCTGGCGGTCGCCGGGGACTGAGCTCAGCCCGCCACCGCGCCACCCCGCCAGCCTGACGCCTCGCGCCACCCCGGCCGGTAATTCGATGTCCCGGCAGCCCCCGCAGCGGGATCATGAAGGCCCGGGCGCCGGCCACCGCCCGCCCGCGCCCCCGACGCCCAAGGAGCCGCTCGACATGCCAGTGCCCGCCGACCCCACGGTGCTCCATCCGATGCCCGAGCAGCCGCGGGTGGTGCTGCTCAGGCCGTTGGTGAAGTCTCCGTTGATCGAGGTGGGGGAGTACTCCTACTACGACGACCCGGACGACCCGACCGCGTTCGAGACGCGCAACGTCCTCTACCACTACGGGCCGGAGAAGCTGGTCATCGGGAAGTTCTGCGCGCTGGGCACGGGGGTGCGGTTCATCATGAACGGTGCCAACCACCGGATGGACGGTCCCTCGACGTTCCCGTTCCCGACCATGGGCGGTTCCTGGGCCGAGCACTTCGACCTGCTCACCGGTCTGCCGAACAGGGGTGACACGGTCGTCGGCAACGACGTCTGGTTCGGCCACGGCACGACGGTGATGCCCGGGGTGCGGATCGGACACGGCGCGATCATCGGCGCCGGAGCCGTGGTCACCACGGACGTGCCCGACTACGGCATCGTCGGCGGCAACCCGGCCCGGCTCATCCGCACCCGCTTCAGCGACGACGAGATCGACCGGCTCCTCGCGGTGGCCTGGTGGGACTGGCCCGCCGAGCACATCACCGGGCACGTACGGACGATCATGTCGGGCAACATCGCCGAGCTGGAGGCCGCCGCCCCGGACCGCGCGTGAAGGGGCGGACCCCCGGTCTCCCGGGGGACCCGCCCCTTCACTCCCCTCCAGACGCCGCCCCGGTCCGTCACTAACGGGGCAGCACCACTACATACGCGGCCGGGTCGCGATCCGCTGAAGCCATCAGGGCCGTACGTACGACCGTTGCCTGCTGTTCCATCGAGTCCCGCAGCTTCTTCGGGGTGATGTGGACGACCGTGATGCCGAGCCGCTCCAGGTGCTCGCGCTTGCGGGCGTACTCGGACCACATGGCGTCCTCGTCCTGGCGAGGGGCGCGCGTGTCGAGTTCGAGGGCGACGGCGTGGTCGGGCCAGTACGCGTCGAGACCGCCCAGGTGCGGGCCGCCGGGCAGGCGGAGGTCCACGTTCCAGACCGGGTCGGGCAGACCGTGCTCGTGGACCATGCGGTAGAGGCGGTCCTCCGCGATGGCCCGCCCCTCGGCGAGCAGCGAGTCGACGGCGTCCACGACATGCGGGCGGCTCAGCAGCCGCGCCTGCGTCAACTCCTTGACCACGGCGGCCGGTTCACAGTGTCCGCCGCGCACGGCCTCGGTCAGCAGCCGACGTACGACACCCGCGTCCGCGAGGTCGGCGACCGCGTCGGCCAGGGCGCGCGGGACGGGGGCCACCGGGATGCCGGTGATCTGCTGGGGCTCCGGCATGCCCGGCGTACGGACGATACGGACGCAGCCCGTCGAGCGAAGCCGGCGCAGACGCGGGACGAGGACGTCGATGCGGTCCAGCGAGAGAAGCGGGGGCGCCGACGAGAAGCGGTGCAGGGCCAGCGCCGCCAGGCCGGTGATCATCGCGTCGGTGTACCGCTGCGGGGCGTGCGGCTCGCCCGCGCCGGGCTGGGCGGGCACCGCCGGTTCGGCGGCGGGGGAGCGGGCCGCGTACAGGAGAACCGCGTGCAGCCGCTCCTCGCTGGTGGCCGGCCCCGGGCGGAGCAGGTACACGCCCGGCAGGAGCTGCTGCCAGGTGCCGCCCGGCCTGCACTGCGCGTTGATGTCGGCGGGGCTCACACCCTGCGAGCGCAACTGGGCGGTGGTCAGGACACGGAGCTGAACATCGGACAGGTGGCGGAGGGGCCGGGGGGAGAGCGGGGTGTTGTGGTTCATGACCCGAGGATTTCCCGCCCTTGATCCCCCTGCTAACCGCTGTTACACGCCCGTCGACAAAACCGGACAAGCTCGCCCTAAAGTGCAAGCGTTCGACTGCCGAAACCCCCTGGTCCGTACGGGGGTCACGGCACCGATTACCCGCATTCCGTAACTGTTATGGACGGGCCGAAAGTCAACCCCGTGAGCCACCAGCCCCGTTAGGGGCGCGGGGAACGGCGCAGTCTTGTGGCTTTTAGGGGCGCGGGGAACTGCGCGGCCAGCCCCCACTTACCCGCACCAGACAACGAACCGCCCCCATCATTCGCCGACGGCACCCGCACCGTCACACGCCTGCCCCCGCAGGGCCCGCGCCAGATCATCCCGAGCCTCCAACACCAACCTCCTCAACGCAGGCGCAGCCGCCCCATGGGCGGCAAGCCACGCATCCGCCGCCTCCAAGGTCCCCCGAGGATCCTGCAGCGAAGGGAACAACCCCCTCACCACATCCATCCCGATCTGGATCGACCGCTCACCCCACACCCGCTCGATCACCTCGAAGTACTTCGACGCGTACGGAGCGGTCAGCTCCCGGTGCGACGACTGGGCGAAGCCCGCGATCGTCGCCTCGACCAGCGCGTTGGACAGCGAGTCCGACTCGACGACGGACGCCCACGCCTGCGCCTTGACCGCGGCGGAGGGCCGCGCGGCCAGGCACCGCACCTGATGCCGCTTGCCCGAAGCCGTGTCGTCCCGCGCCAGCTCGGCCGCGATGACACCCTCGTCCGCGACCCCGTGCGCGGCGAGCGGCTCCAGGAACGCCCAGCGCAGCTCCTGGTCCACCTCAAGGCCGTCGATCTTCGCCGTACCCTCCAACAGGCCCTGAAGCAACTGGAGATCGGCCTCGCCGGACGCGACCGCCGCGAAGAACCGCGCCCACGTCAGCTGGTGCTGGCTGCCGGGCTCGGTCAGCCGCAGCTCGCGCAGCGCGCCCTCGGCGAGGAGCCGTCCGCCCTCCTCCCGCCACTCGGGCGCCGCGTAGTGGGTGAGCGCGGAGTTCGCCCACGCGTGCAGCATCTGCAGCACACCGATGTCGGTCTCGCGGCCCGCGAAGCGCAGGACCAGGTCGACGAAGTCCCGGGCGGGCATGAGCGCGTCGCGGGTCAGGTTCCACAGCGCGGACCAGCACAGGGCGCGGGCCAGCGGGTCGGTGATGTCGCCGAGCCCGTCCCGCAGGGCCGCCAACGAGCCCTCGTCGAACCGGATCTTGCAGTACGTCAGGTCGTCGTCGTTCACGAGCACCAGGTCGGGAGCCTCCGTACCCACCAGCTCCCCGACGATCGTGCGCGGACCCTCGACGTCGACCTCGGCGCGCGCGTACCGCTCCACCGCGCCCTCGGGAGAGCGTCGGTACAGGCCCACCGCCACCCGGTGCGGCCGCAGTTCGGGATGCGACTCGGCCGCCTCCTGGAGGATCGCCAGCTCGGTGACGCGCCCCTCCGCGCTCAGAATCACCTGCGGAGTAAGGGAGTTGACCCCGGCGGTCTGCAGCCAGGACCGCGACCAGGTGGCCATGTCGCGCCCGCTGGTCTCCTCCAGGACCGACAGCAGATCACCGAGCTGCGTGTTCCCGTACGCGTGCCGCTTGAAGTAGCGGCGGGCACCCTCCAGGAACGCGTCCCGCCCGACATACGCCACCAACTGCTTGAGGACGGAAGCCCCCTTGGCGTACGTGATGCCGTCGAAGTTGAGCTTGGCGTCCTCCAGGTCACGGATGTCGGCCGTGATCGGGTGCGTGGAGGGCAGCTGGTCGGCGCGGTACGCCCAGGACTTGCGGTTGTTGGCGAACGTGATCCAGCCGTTCGTGAAGCGGGTCGCCTCGACCATCGAGAACGTGCCCATGAAGTCCGCGAAGGACTCCTTCAGCCACAGGTCGTCCCACCACACCATGGTCACCAGGTCGCCGAACCACATGTGGGCCATCTCGTGCAGGATCACGTTCGCCCGGCGCTCGTACGACGCCCGCGTCACCCTGCCGCGGAAGATGAACTCCTCGCGGAAGGTGACGAGCCCCGGGTTCTCCATCGCGCCGAGGTTGTACTCCGGCACGAACGCCTGGTCGTACTTCCCGAACGGGTACGGATAGTCGAAGTTGTCGTGGAAGAAGTCGAGCCCCTGCTTGGTGACGAGGAAGACGTCGTCCGAGTCGAAGTGCCGGGCCAGGCCCTTGCGGCACATCGCGCCGAGCGGGATCTCCAGCCGCGTACCGTCCTCGAAGACACGCTCGTAGGAGTCCGTCACATAGTGGTACGGGCCCGCGACGAACGCCGTGATGTACGTCGAGATGGGCTTGGTCTCGGCGAACTTCCAGACGCCGTCGGCGAGTTCACCGACACCGTTGCTCCACACCACCCAGCCCTCGGGGGCCCGCACCTCGAACCGGAAGGGCGCCTTGAGGTCCGGCTGCTCGAAGTTCGCGAAGACACGGCGGGAGTCGGCCGGCTCGTACTGCGTGTAGAGGTAGACCTCGCCGTCCTCCGGGTCGACGAAGCGGTGCATGCCCTCGCCGGTGCGGCTGTAGGCGCACTGGGCGTCGACCACGAGCTCGTTGTCCTCGGCGAGATCCTCCAGGAGGATGCGCGTACCGTCGAAGACCGCGCCCGGGTCTAGGTCCCTGCCGTTCAGCGAGACCGCCGTGACGCTCGGGGCGATCAGGTCCGCGAAGGTCGCGGCACCGGGCTCGGCGCTGCGGAAGCGGATCGTCGTCACCGAGCGGAAGGTGCGCGGCCCGGCGTCCGTCCCGCCCACCGCGGAGCGCAGGTCCAGGGACACCTCGTACCCCTCGACGGACAGCAGTGCGGCCCGCTCGCGGGCCTCGTCGCGGGACAGATTCTCACCGGGCACGGGCGGCACTCCCTCGTGGCGTCATGGATACGCGTCGGGTACCCGTCCGGGTACGCGTGAACAGCACCGATCCTGCCATGTGCCCCTGACCCGGGACACCCGGGAATGGCACAGGTGACCGGTTGCGTTGGGGCTGAAGGACACGACTGAGGACCCCCTGAGACCCGTATCGAGATCCGTACCGAGGAGAAGCATGTCCGAGCAGACCGCGCAGACCACCGGCAAGACCCCCGTCGACTTCTGGTTCGACCCGCTCTGCCCCTGGGCGTGGATGACCTCGCGATGGGTCCTGGAGGTGGAGAAGGTCCGGGACATCGAGGTCCGCTGGCATCTGATGAGCCTCGCGGTCCTCAACGAGCCGAAGCTGGACGAGCTGCCCGAGGAGTACCGCGAGCTGCTCAGCACGAAGGCGTGGGGCCCGGTCCGGGTCGTCATCGCGGCCCAGGAGGAGCACGGCCCCGAGGTGCTCGGAGACCTCTACACCGCGCTCGGCACCCGCATCCACAACCAGGGCGAGGGCCCCGGCAAGGAGATCGTCGCCGCCGCGCTGAAGGACGTCGGCCTGCCCGAGTCCCTCATGGACCACTGGGACGACACCCCGTACGAGCCGCAGCTGCGCGCCTCCCACAAGGAGGGCATAGACAAGGTCGGCCAGGAGGTCGGCACCCCCGTGATCGCGGTCCCCGGCTCCGACGGCGAGCAGATCGCCTTCTTCGGCCCGGTCGTCACCCCGGCCCCCAAGGGCGACGAGGCCGGCAAGCTGTGGGACGGCACGCTGATGGTCGCCTCGATACCGGGCTTCTACGAGATCAAGCGCACGCGGACGGCGGGGCCCGACTTCAGCAACCTGTGATCGGCTGGGGAGGCCAGAAGGGGAGCCTCAGCTCAGCTCATCTCAGCTCGGTTCGGGCAGGCGCAGGGGCTCCCTGAACGGCTTCTCCTTGAAGTAGGTCCGCAGGTTGCGGCACTGCTTTCCCTCGTCGTTCAGGGGCGCCATGCACACCATGAACCCGTCCACGTTCTTCTCGCCCGTCTCCTTCTTGAGCCAGGCCGCTTCCTGGGCTTCCAGGAAGCGGTGCTCTTCTTCAAGGCTCCTGCAGGTGAAGCAGCTTCGCTTGTGCATCCGGTAACCATCACCCGGAGCCCCCCGTACCGGAAGCCCTTCGCAGCAGTCCGCGCTCCATCGCAACCACCACCGCCCGCGTCCGGTCGTTCACGTCCAGCTTGGCGAACAGCCGCAGGAGGTGGGTCTTCACGGTGGCCTCGGCGATGACCAGACGGGCGCCGATCTCGGCGTTGGTGAGACCGTCCGCGACGGCGTTCAGGACGTCGGCCTCGCGGGCGGTCAGCGGCGGCTGGGCGGGCCGGCGCATACGGGCGACCAGTTTCTCGGCCACCCGCGGGGCGAGGACCGTCTCGCCCCGCGCCGCCGCGTGGATCGCGTCCACGAGCTGTTCGCGCGTGGTGTCCTTGAGTAGATAGCCGATGGCGCCCGCCTCCACCCCGCGCTCGATCTCCGCGTCGGTGTCGTACGTCGTGAGGATCAGGACGCGGGTGCGGGGGTGGGCCGCCACGATCTCGGTCGTCGTCGCCACCCCGTCCAGCACCGGCATCCGCAGATCCACCAGTGCGACATCGGGTTCGTGCGCGGCGACGAGTTCGAGCGCCGCCCGGCCGTCGCCCGCCTCGCCGACGATCTCGATGCTCGGCTCGGAGGCCAGCAGGGCCACGACACCCGCCCGCATCACCGTGTGATCGTCGACCACGACGATCCGCAGCGTCCGGCCGGTCATGCCGTCACCTCGCCTTCGACGGGCCCGGCCGCGGGGGTCGCCGCGTCCCCCGGAACCGTCGTCGTGTGGGCCGGGGCATCCGCTCCGGCCGTCGAAATCGTCGCCAGGACCCGTGTCCCGTCGCCCACCGAACTCGTCACCGTCAGCTCCCCGCCCAGCTCCGCCAGCCGCTTGCGCATCCCGTCGAGCCCGAAGCCCGCCGACCGGCCGACCACGAACCCGGCACCGTCGTCCGTGACCTCCAGCTCCACCCCGTACGGCTGCCGGGCCAGCACCACACCGACCGTGGACGCCCGCGCGTGCTTGCGCACGTTGGCCAGCGACTCCTGGGTGCAGCGCAGCAGCGCGATCCGGGTCGGCTGGTCGCACTCGATGTCCGCCAGGTCCGCGTCGACCGCGAGCCCGGTGTCCTCCGCGAACCGGTCCAGGGTCCGCCGCAGCGTCTGCGCCACCGAACCCGCGGCCACCTGCCCCTGCTGCTGTGCCGAACCGACCAGCTCCCGCGCCTCCGCGAGGTTCTCGCGTGCCGTCGACTCGATCGAGCGCAACTGCTGTGCGCTGCGGGCCGGTTCGCTGTCGAGGCCGGCGCGTGCCGCCTCCGCGAGCACGATGATCGAGGCGAAGCCCTGTGCGAGCGTGTCATGGATGTCGCGTGCCATCCGCTCCCTCTCGTCGGCCGCCCCCTGACGCTGGTGCGCCTCGGACAGCTCGGCCTGTGCCTGTTCCAACTCGACGATCAGCCCGGCCCGTTCATGACTCTGGGCGACGACGGAGTGCACCCACAGACCGATCAGCACCCCGACGGCCACCACGATCACCACCGGGACCAGCGTCTCCCCGAAGAACTGCGGAGAGTTCCCGAGCCGCAGCCAACTCCCGGTCAGTGTCGACCCGGTGGCCAGCCCCAGGAAGAGGAGCGAGGCCCGGGGCGTACGGCTGAACATCCAGAAGTGCGGCAGCGTCACCATGAACAGCGACCCGAAGGAACCGCGCAGGTACGCGAACACCCCGAGCACGGTGACCAGCACCAGCAGATACGTGTGCGGACGCAGCACGGGGTTGTACGGGAACCGGTCGACCACCGCGTAGCACAGCACCAGGAACCCCAGCAGTCCGAGCGCCCAGTACTTGCTTCCGCCGGGCCGGTCCATCGCGGCGAGCCCGACCGCCATCGCGGCGAACAACACCCAGCACACCGCGTTCCAGCGACGCATCGTCGCGGCCCAGAAGGGATCGGTGGCCTGCCCGGCGGAAGTGGTCATACGGATCAACGTACGTCCGCCGCCACCACGGAGGCCTCCCGGTTTTCCCGTACGGGCCGCCGCACCCCGCGCGAGGGCCACCAGCTCGCCTCGCCGAGCAGCAGCATCGCCGCCGGCAGGATCAGCACCCGGATGACGAAGGCGTCGAGCAGCACGGCCGCCGCGAGCACGAACCCGATCTGCTTCATCTCGATGATGTGGAGGAAGACGAAGCTCGTGAAGACCGTCGTCATCACCGCCGCCGCGCTGGTCACCACGCTCGCCGAGCTGCGGATCCCGTCGAGCACGGCCTGCCGCGTCGGTACGCCGCCCAGCACGGCCTCCCTGATCCGGCTCACCACGAACACCTGGTAGTCCATCGACAGCCCGAAGAGGATCACGAACAGGAACAGGGGCACGCGTGACCCGATCGACCCGGTGGAGTCGAAGTTGAGCGGACCCTCGGCCCAACTGCCCTGGAAGACAAGGACGAGCAGCCCCAGCGCCGCCGCCGCGGAGAGCAGGTTCAGTACGACACCGAGCAGGGCCAGCACCACCGAGCGGAACGCGTACAGGGTCATCCCGAAGGTCACCAGGAGCAACGCGCCGAGAACCAGGGGCAGTTTGCCGTTCTGGTGCGCCGGATAGTCGCTGTAGCGGGCGACATCGCCGCTCACGCCGTACTCGGCGCCCTCGATACCGCCGACGGTGGCGGGCACGTACTCGTCCCGCAGATGGTCCAGTGAGTCGTAGGCCTCGTCGGAGTTGCCGAGGTGGGGCACCTTCAGTTCGAGGACGCTGACGCGGCGGTCGTCCGAGGTGCGGATGCGCTCCGCGTCGGTGAACAGCGGGTCGGCGTGGGCGAGTTCGGCCAGCTTCGACAGGGCGGCGGTCACCTCGGCGGAACGGCCTGCGTCGGCGCGTACGACGATGTCGTGGGTGACCCGGCGCTCGGGGAAGGCCTCGTTGAGCCGGTCGTACACCTGCATGGCGGGGATCTCGCGGGAGTGGGTGTCCCGGCTCATCTCCGTGATCCTCAGTCCGGCCAGCGGTGCGGCGAGCGCGAGCAGGGCGAGGACGGAGACGCACAGGGTGGCCACCGGATGCCGGTTCGCGGGCCGCAGCAGCGCGGCCCACACCCGCCCGCCGCTCTCGCCGCGCGTCCGGTTCCGTACCGGCTTCCCGCGCTCCGCGCGCCGACGCTCCCTGCGCTCGGCCCGCTTGCCGAGCTTGACCAGCAGCGCGGGCAGCACGGTCAGGGAGCTGAGCACCGCCACCAGGACGACCACGATGGTGCCGGTGGCCAGCGAGGAGAAGATCACGTCGGAGGCCAGGTACAGCGTCGCGGTGGAGACCACGACCGCGAGCCCGGAGACCACGACCGCCCGCCCCGAGGTCGCCGCGGCCAGCTCAACCAGCGCCTCGGAGCTCAACTTCCCCTGGCTGCGGGCCCGTTCCTCGCGTTCGCGCTTGAGATAGAAGAGTGTGTAGTCGACGCCGACCGCGAGGCCGATCATCAGGATGAGGTTGGTGCCGATGCCGGTGTCCGGGGAGATGTGCGAGACCACCATCGAGAGTCCGACGGCCGCCGCGATCGACGACAGCGCGAGGAGCAGCGGCACCCCGGCCATGGTCACCGAACCGAACACGATCAGCAGGGTGATCAGTGTGACGGGGAGGGTGATCGCCTCGGAGAGCGCCAGGTCCTCGCCGCGCTGCTTGTCGACGCCCTTGCTGATGGAGGGGCTTCCGGTCTCCTCCAGGAGCAGGCCGGGGTTCGCCTTCTGCACGGCGCCGGTCTGCGCGACCAGCGCGTCGACCTTGTCCTTCGCGTCCCGCTCCTCGCCCTTCAGGGCCGCCTCGACCAGGAGGATCCCGCCGTCCCCGGACAGCACCGGCTCGGCCACGCTCTCCACCTCGGGCAGCCGCTCGAACCGGGCGGTGAGGTCCTTCGCGGCGGCCTCGACGGCGGTCTTCGCGCCGGCCTCGTCCAGGGCGCCCGGCCGGGCGGAGATCAGCACCTGTTCGATGGACCTGCGCTCCAACTGCCCCTCGGCGGCGATGGCTTCGGCCCGGCCGGCCTCGCCGACCCGGTAGTCGGCGGTCTTCGCGCTGTTGACGCCGACGGCGCTGCCGAGGCCCAGGCAGAGCACCACGAACACGAGCCATCCGATGATGGCCCGCCAGGGGTGCAGGGCACTCCAGCGAGCCATGCGCACAGTGAATGAGTTCATGCCCAAAAGCCTGGCTGGGCAGGGCAGTTGACCGGCAGAGGTACTCGGTTGAACTTGCCGTCCACCGATCGGTGGACCCCCGTGCTGAGGAAAACCCCCGCCGAAGACGGGGAGAGCCCCCGCGAGTCACGTCCTCGCGGGGGCTCTCCATCCATCCGCCTGCCCGCGAAGGTTGAGAAGACGATCACGAGGCAGGGCGCTTCGGGCCGCCCTCGGGGGCGGGGTGAGGCAGGTTCAGGGGGCGAGCAGCAACACGTCGGCGCGGGACTTGGCGGCCTCGTAACGACGGGCCACGTCCTGCCAGTTGACCACCTGCCACATGGCGTCGATGAAGTCGACCTTCTGGTTCTTGTACTGGAGGTAGAAGGCGTGCTCCCAGGCGTCGAAGACCAGGATCGGCACCGAACCCTGGCCGACGTTGCCCTGGTGGTCGTAGATCTGCTCGACGATCAGACGGCCACTGAGCGGCTCGTAAGCGAGTACGCCCCAGCCGGAGCCCTGGGTCGTCGCGGAGGCCTTCGTCAGCTGGGCCTTGAACGCGCCGAACGAACCGAACGACTCGGTGATCGCGTCGGCGAGCTCGCCCACACCGTCCGAGGCGAGGGGCTCACCGCCGCCCTCGCCCGTCATGTTCTGCCAGTAGATGCTGTGCAGGATGTGCCCGGAGAGGTGGAAGGCGAGGTTCTTCTCCAGCCCGTTGATCGACCCCCACGACTCCTTGTCCCGCGCCTCGGCGAGCTGGTCCAGGGTGTCGTTCGCCCCCTTCACGTACGCCGCGTGGTGCTTGTCGTGGTGCAGCTCGATGATCTCGGGGCTGATCACGGGGGCGAGCGCGGAGTAGTCGTACGGCAGTTCGGGAAGTGTGTAGACGGCCATGCCAGGTCCTCTCCGACCTCTTATTGCAAACTACTTGCAAGTGCACGCTAGCAGCAAGAGGGTGGGTGGGGTG
>NZ_LIQZ01000570.1 GCF_001418655.1 Streptomyces phaeochromogenes
ACAAGCACTACTGGATCGACGGCATGACTCCCCCGGCCAGTGACGTCACAGACCTCGGTCAGACCTCGGCAGACCATCCCCTGCTCGGCGCGGCCGTTGCCCTTCCCGGTACCGGTGGGCTGGTCCTCACCGGTCGGCTGACGAGCGACTCTCCCGGCTGGCTCGTGGATCACCGCATTCTGGGGACGACGCTGCTGCCCGGCGCGGCGCTGGTGGACATGGCCCTGCATGCCGGTGGCCGGGTCGGCTGTCCGGTCGTCGAGGAGCTCATTCAGGAGGCGCCGCTGCCCGTACCCGAGCAGGGCGCGCTGGCCCTTCAGGTGGTGGTGGGTGCGGTCGACGCGGCAGGCCGTCACAGCGTGGAGATCTTCTCCCGCGAGACGGACGCCCCGGACACCGGCCCCGACGCGATCTGGACCCGGCATGCGACGGGTGTGCTCCGCCCGGCAACGGAGGCCGCCGAGCCGCCACAGGCTCACGCGGAGACGTGGCCGCCGCCGGGCGCCTCCGTCGTGCCGATCGACACGCTGTACGAGGACCTGGCCGCCCAGGGGTACGGATACGGGCCCGTCTTCCAGGGCGTGCGTGCGGTCTGGCAGCGTGAGGGCGAGGTCTTCGGCGAGATCGCGCTGCCCGAGGGAGCCGCGGACCTGGCGGCGTACGGGCTGCACCCGGCGCTGATGGACGCGGCGCTGCACTTCACCGATGTGCTGCCTGCGGAAGAGGGCGAGGACAGGGACAGCACCCGCATACCGTTCGCCTGGAACGGGTTCACGCTGCATACCCGAGGGGCGAGTTCACTGCGCGTCCGGATCTGGACG
The DNA here is from genome assembly GCF_001418655.1 of Streptomyces phaeochromogenes. Classification (GTDB taxonomy): domain Bacteria; phylum Actinomycetota; class Actinomycetes; order Streptomycetales; family Streptomycetaceae; genus Streptomyces; species Streptomyces phaeochromogenes. The sequence continues at coordinate 822 of NZ_LIQZ01000570.1, forward strand.
ACGGCTCCAGGCGTGGTGTCACTGGACATGCGCGACGCTGCGACGGGCGCACCGGTGGCGTACGTCGACTCGCTCGCGATGCGGCCGGTGACATCGCGGCAACTGGACACCGGTCTGCGCCTTCTCCACCGGGTGCGGTGGATGCCCCTTCCGGCGGACGCGTCCCGGGCCCAGGCAACGCCGCCCAAGCTCGCCAAGCTCGCCAAGCTGGACGAAGTACTCGCTGCGGAACCGTCGTCCACAGTGCCCGACGTGGTCACGCTGTGGCTGCGTCCGGATGCAATCGAGAAGGTAACCGACACGACAACCGACAGGACAACCGACAGCCGGATCAGCCACGACGTGCCGCAGCAGGCGTTCCTCACCACCACAACGGTGCTGGACGCGTTGCGCGGCTGGCTGGCCGACGAGCGCTTCGCGGCGTCCCGGCTGGTCGTGGTGACGCGTAACGCCGTCCATGCCGTCGACCCCAACCCGGACCCCGACCTCGACTCCAACGCCGACCCCGCGCGGCCCGACGAGCCGCTCGACCTGGGCCAGGCTCCGGCCTGGGGTGTGCTGCGGGCCGCTCAGGCGGAGAACCCCGGCCGGTTCATGGTGGTCGATGTGGACGGTTCCGCCGAGTCCGTCCGCGCGCTGCCGGCTGCGGTGGCGATGGGTGAGCCGGAGATCGCCCTGCGCCGGGGCCGTGCCCTGGTCCCCCGGCTGGGCCGGGTGAGGGCGGCCGACGACGGGCCGTCGTGGGACGGTTCGGGAACCGTACTGGTGACCGGGGGCACGGGCATGCTGGGTGCGCTGCTGGCGCGGCATCTGGTGGTCGAGCACGGGGTGCGACACCTGCTGCTGACCAGCCGCCGGGGGCCGGACGCTCCCGACGCCGCCCGTCTGTCCGCGGAACTCACCGCGCTCGGCGCCACCGTGACGCTGGCCGCCTGCGACACCGCCGACCGGGACGAGATCGCCGGGCTGTTGGCCGGTATCCCCGCCGAGCATCCGCTGACCGCCGTCGTGCACGCCGCCGGAGTGATGGACAACGGAGTGCTGGCCGACCAGACGCCGGAGCGCGTGCGGCGGGTGCTGCGTTCAAAGGTGGACGGCGCCTGGCACCTGCACGAACTGACCCAGGACATGGACCTCTCGGCCTTCGTGCTGTTCTCCTCCGCGGGCGGCATGGTCCTGGCGGCCGGACAGGCCAACTACGCCGCGGCCAATGTCTTTCTCGACGCGCTGGCCCACCATCGCCGGGCAGGGCAGCTGCCCGCCACCTCGATGGCCTGGGGGCTGTGGGCGGGCACGGCGGCGGCCGATGCGCCCGGCGGCGCGTCGATCGACGCCGGGCGCATCGGCCGGCTGGGCGTGCTGGAACTGGCGCCGGAGGAAGGGCTGGTCCTTTTCGATGCGGCCCTGGCCTGCGGGGAGACCCTCACGGTGCCGGTGCGGCTGGATCCGTCGGCGGTGGGGGCGCGTCCGGACGAGTTGCCGGCGCTGCTGCGCGGGCTGGCGCCGGACCGTTCCGGGCAGGACGTCCGGCAGGCTCGGGCGACGACTCCCACGACAGCTGCCGCGATGGCGGCCGATCAGCCGTTGTCCGCACGACTGGCGGGGCTCTCCTGGGAGGAGGCCGGGCGGGTGCTGCTTGATCTGGTGCGGACACATGTGGCGGAGGTGCTGGGATTCGACGGCCCGGAGGCGGTCGTACCCGAGCGCGGTTTCCTCGACATGGGGGTGGACTCGCTGGCCGCTCTCGAACTGCGCAACCGGCTCTCCGGCGCCACCGGGGAGCATCTGTCCGCGACACTCATCTACGACTACCCGACCATCGTCTCGGTCACGGAGTTCCTGCGTACGGAACTGGTCGGGGAGGAACCGGCGGCGGGTGTGGACCGCGTGCTCGACGAGGAGCTGACGCGTCTGGAGTCGGCGCTGCTGGCCGCGGAGCCGGGGGCGACGGACTCGGCCCGGATCGAGGATCGGCTGCGAGCCCTGGCCGCCGGGTGGGCCGAGACCCACCGGCGGGTGGGCACCGCGGCTCCGGCCTCAGGGGCGGGTTCGGCTTCGGCCTCGCAGGACGACGCGCTGGAAGCAGCCACCGCCGACGAGCTGTTCGACATCCTGGACGAGGAACTGAGGGACCACGGCTGAGGATTCGGCGCCCACCCGTCCCGGCAACGGGCGGCGAGAGCGCACCCTCACCTCGCCCGAGCGCGCCCCCACGCGGCCGGAGCGGCACCCCGGGCGGACGGAACAGAACACCGCCGCCGCCCGGGGCCGGGCCGTCCGACCTGAACCAGTCCGGACCGACCTCGGCGGTCAGCCCAGAGTCACCCTCAGGACCCGGTCCGCGCCATCCGGCTCGCCTCCGTTGGCGTCGGCGTTGGTGGTCGCCAGCCACAGCTGTTCGCGGCCGGGCACCTTGACGACCGTACGGAGCCGGCCGTACGTACCGATGTAGTACGCCGTCGCCGTGCCCACGTTCTCGGTGTCGCCGTCGATGGGGATGCGCCAGAGGCGTTCGCCGCGCAGCGCGGCCATGTAGACGACGTTGTCGGCGATGGCGATGGCGCTGGGCGAGGCCTCGCCGGTGGTCCAGGTCTTCTTCGGGTTGGTCATCCCGGCGGTCGAGCAGGTGCCCTCGCAGGTGGGCCAGCCGTAGTTGGCGCCGGGCTTGATCAGGTTCAGCTCGTCGAACCGGGTGTTGCCGAACTCGGCCTCCCACAGCCGCCCGTTGCGGTCGAAGGCGAGTCCCTGCGGATTGCGGTGGCCGAGACTGTAGACGTAGTTCCCGAAGGGGTTGCCGGGGGCCGGCTGCCCGGAGGTCGTCAGGCGCAGGATCTTGCCGTTGAGG
>NZ_LIQZ01000571.1:0-5541 GCF_001418655.1 Streptomyces phaeochromogenes
GCCACAACCAACCCGCACCCGGCAAAAAACCCAAACCCCCACCCCGGTGGCCACCCCCGCACCCCTACGGAGTAGCCCGTACGTGTCCCATATGACTGCCGGTTCGATCACATCGGTAGGCCCCCCGTAAACGTTCCGACAACACGTCGCTACGATGGCCAGGGCCGGTGGACCGTACCCGGCCGGGCCCGTCCGACACAGAAGCCGGCGCGGCCCCAATCCCCGCTCCCGGAGGGTTCTTCCGTGCCGGCTGGAACGCTGTACCGCGGCCGGGAAGGAATGTGGTCATGGGTGGCTCATCGAGTCACCGGCGTCCTCATCTTCTTCTTCCTGTTCGTACACGTGCTGGACACCGCTCTTGTGCGTGTCTCCCCCGAGGACTACGACAAGGTCGTAGCCACCTACAAGACGCCGATCGTGGCACTGCTGGAGTACGGCCTCGTCGCCGCGATCCTCTTCCACGCCCTCAACGGCCTGCGTGTCATCGCCGTCGACTTCTGGTCGAAGGGCCCGCGCTACCAGAAGCAGATGCTCTGGACCGTGGTCGGCATCTGGGTCGTGCTGATGGTCGGGGCCCTGTACCCCGTACTCGGCCACGCCGCTCGTGAAGTCTTCGGGAGCTGACGCCAAAATGTCCACCACTGAGAAGACCGCCGCCTCCGGCATCGGCCCCGTCGAGGGTGCGTCCCTCTACGGCGTCGACAACCCGGCGCCCCTGATCGAGGCCCCGCGCAAGCGGACGAAGAAGACGCCGAAGTCCACCCGTGGCAACTTCGAGATGGCCGCATGGCTGTTCATGCGTCTGTCCGGCATCGTTCTCGTCGTCCTCGTCATCGGCCACCTGCTGATCCAGCTCGTCCTCGACGGCGGCGTCTCCAAGATCGGCTTCGCCTTCGTGGCGGGCCGCTGGGCGTCCCCGTTCTGGCAGACGTGGGACCTGCTGATGCTGTGGCTGGCGATGCTGCACGGCGCCAACGGCCTGCGCACGGTCATCAACGACTACGCGGAGCGCGCGAACACCCGGCTGTGGCTCAAGGGCCTGCTCTACACGGCCACGGTGTTCACCATCCTGCTGGGCACGCTGGTGATCTTCACCTTCGACCCGAACATCCGCTAGAGCCGGGGCTACGAGAATCATGAAGATCCACAAGTACGACACAGTCATCGTCGGCGCGGGCGGCGCCGGCATGCGCGCCGCGATCGAAGCGACGAAGCGCAGCCGTACCGCCGTGCTCACGAAGCTCTACCCCACCCGCTCCCACACGGGCGCCGCGCAGGGCGGCATGGCCGCCGCGCTGGCCAACGTGGAGGAGGACAACTGGGAGTGGCACACCTTCGACACGGTCAAGGGCGGTGACTACCTGGTCGACCAGGACGCCGCCGAGATCCTGGCGAAGGAGGCCATCGACGCGGTCCTCGACCTGGAGAAGATGGGCCTGCCGTTCAACCGCACGCCGGACGGCACCATCGACCAGCGCCGCTTCGGCGGTCACAGCCGCAACCACGGCGAGGCCCCGGTCCGCCGGTCCTGCTACGCCGCGGACCGCACCGGCCACATGATCCTCCAGACGCTGTACCAGAACTGCGTGAAGGAGGGCGTGGAGTTCTTCAACGAGTTCTACGTCCTCGACCAGCTGATCGTCGAGATCGACGGGGTCAAGCACTCCGCCGGCGTCGTCGCGTACGAACTGGCGACCGGTGAGATCCACGTCTTCCAGGCGAAGGCCGTGATCTACGCGTCCGGCGGCACCGGAAAGTTCTTCAAGGTGACGTCGAACGCGCACACGCTGACGGGTGACGGACAGGCGGCGGTCTACCGTCGCGGTCTGCCGCTGGAGGACATGGAGTTCTTCCAGTTCCACCCGACCGGCATCTGGCGCATGGGCATCCTGCTGACGGAGGGCGCCCGCGGTGAGGGCGGCATCCTCCGCAACAAGGACGGCGAGCGCTTCATGGAGAAGTACGCGCCGGTGATGAAGGACCTGGCGTCGCGTGACGTCGTGTCCCGCTCCATCTACACGGAGATCCGTGAGGGCCGTGGCTGCGGTCCCGAGGCCGACCACGTCTACCTCGACCTCACGCACCTCCCGCCGGAGCAGCTGGACGCCAAGCTCCCGGACATCACGGAGTTCGCGCGTACGTACCTGGGCATCGAGCCGTACACGGACCCGATCCCGATCCAGCCCACCGCGCACTACGCGATGGGCGGCATCCCCACGAACGTCGAGGGTGAGGTCCTGTCGGACAACACCACGGTCGTCCCGGGCCTGTACGCGGCCGGCGAGGTCGCCTGTGTGTCCGTCCACGGCGCGAACCGCCTGGGCACGAACTCGCTCCTGGACATCAACGTGTTCGGGCGCCGTTCGGGCATCGCCGCGGCGGAGTACTCCTCGAAGGTGGCCGCGCACGTCGAGCTGCCCGAGGACCCGGCCTCGCTGGTCGTCGAGCAGATCGAGCGGCTGCGTTCGTCGACGGGCAACGAGCGCGTGGCGGACATCCGCCGCGAGCTGCAGGAGACCATGGACGCCAACGTCATGGTGTTCCGCACCGAGCAGACGATCAAGACGGCCGTGGAGAAGCTCGCGGAGCTGCGCGAGCGCTACAAGAACGTCTCGATCCAGGACAAGGGCAAGCGGTTCAACACCGACCTGCTGGAGGCCGTCGAGCTCGGCAACCTCCTGGACCTGGCCGAGGTCATGGCGGTCTCCGCCCTCGCCCGCAAGGAGTCCCGCGGCGGTCACTACCGCGAGGACTACCCGAACCGCGACGACGTCAACTTCATGCGCCACACCATGGCGTACCGCGAGGTCGGCGACGACGGCACCGAGTCCATCCGTCTCGACTACAAGCCGGTCGTCCAGACCCGCTACCAGCCGATGGAGCGTAAGTACTGATGGCTACCCCCACCCTGGACAAGGCGGACGCGGCCGGCACCCCCGAGCCCGGTTTCGCCGACTCCCCGTACATCACGGCCACCTTCCGCGTCCGCCGCTTCAACCCCGAGGTCTCGGCGGAGGCGGTCTGGGAAGACTTCCAGTTGGAGATCGACCCGAAGGAGCGCGTCCTGGACGCCCTCCACAAGATCAAGTGGGACGTGGACGGCACCCTCACGTTCCGCCGGTCCTGCGCGCACGGCATCTGCGGCTCGGACGCGATGCGGATCAACGGCAGGAACCGTCTTGCCTGCAAGACGCTGATCAAGGACCTCAACCCCGAGAAGCCCATCACGGTCGAGCCCATCAAGGGCCTGACGGTCCTGAAGGACCTGGTCGTGGACATGGAGCCGTTCTTCCAGGCGTACCGCGACGTCATGCCCTTCCTCATCACGAAGGACACGAACGAGCCGACCCGGGAACGCCTCCAGACGGCGGAGGACCGCGAGCGCTTCGACGACACCACGAAGTGCATCCTCTGCGCGGCCTGCACGTCCTCGTGCCCGGTCTTCTGGAACGACGGCCAGTACTTCGGCCCGGCCGCGATCGTGAACGCGCACCGCTTCATCTTCGACAGCCGTGACGAGGCGGGCGAGCAGCGCCTCGAAATCCTGAACGACAAGGACGGCGTCTGGCGCTGCCGCACCACGTTCAACTGCACGGACGCCTGCCCCCGAGGCATCGAGGTAACGAAGGCGATCCAGGAAGTGAAGAGGGCGCTGATCACACGCCGCTTCTGACCTCCACGGTCGTACGTTGACGAAGGCCCTGCCTTCCCGGACTTTCTCAGGTTCGGGGGCGGGGCCTTCGTCGTGGACACGGCGGCGGGCCTGGGCATGTGCGGCCGACGCGATATCCGCCCGACCGAGGCCTGTTGAGGGCTTGCCGAGGGCTTTACCTCGGGAGGCCGGAATGATCAGCTGTGCCAGGTCAGAAACGGAGCGGCCTCTGGGGAGGGGCCGAGGGGAAGGGAGATCGCCCGGTGCGCACCATCGTCGGGGATACGACGCAACCGTGCCCGCAGTGCGGCGCGGGGATTCACGCGGACGGCCGGTTCACCACATGGTGTGCCGGCTGTGACTGGAACGTGGATCCCGAACAGCCCGACGATGAGCCGGGGAGACTGGAGAGACGGCGCCGAAGACTCGCCGGCCTTCATGGCGAAAAACTGCTTGCCGAGGTGGCCGCCGGAGAGACGCTGCGACCGCGACGCGACGCCGCGGGCCTGGCGGCCTACCTGATCGCGCTCGCGGTGCACGGCGTCACCACGGCGCTGACCATCGGCGCGGTGTGGTTCGTCGTGACGGGATGGGGCGGTGCGGGAGCGGTTCTCGGCTGCTTCCTCGGGGTGCTGGCGTGGACGTTGCGGCCCCGCTTTCCCGGGCTGCCCGACGACGAGCCCCTGCTGCGCCGGGCCGACGCGCCCGCACTCTTCGCGCTGATCGACGAGGTCGCGGCCGTCGTGGGCACCAGAGGGGTGGACACGGTTGCCGTCAACACCGAGATCAACGCGAGCGTGACGACGTACGGAATACGCGGCCGTCGGCTGCTGACGGTCGGCCTCCCCCTCTGGGAGATCCTCAGCCCGCAGGAGCGGATCGCCCTCCTCGGACATGAACTCGGTCACTACAGCAATGGGGACACGAGGCACGGACTGATCATCGGGAACGCGCTCCGCTCGCTCACCACTTGGCGCTACTTCATCGACCCGACTCCGAACCCGACCCTCGTGGAGGCGTTCGTCAATCTGGTGTTCCTCGTGCCGCGTTCCCTGATTCAGGGGTTGCTGATGCTGCTCGACCGGCTGACCCTGCGTGCCACGCAGCGTGCCGAGTACCTCGCCGATTCGATGGCCGCCCGCGCCGGGTCCACCGAGGCGGCAGCGGCGATCATGAACCGCTTTCTCGTCGTCTCCTCAGCCACGACCATGCTGCAACGCGAGGCCAACACCCAGCAGGTCGGCCGACGCGGCACGACGGACCGGGAGCCCTGGCAGGGGTTGTGGGAGCGTCTCGGCGCCCATATGAAGTCGATCCCGGAGAGCGAGTACGAGCGTCAGCGACGAGTGGCGGCCCTCCGGGGACACAGCGTCGACTCGACCCACCCGCCTACCCACCTGCGCCATCAGTGCCTCCTCGTAGGGACGCCCCTACCCGCCGCCGTGACGACGGACAGCGACGGGGAGTCCCGGATCGCCACCGAACTGGCCGAACCACGCAGGGAAGTGGCCAAGCGGGTCGTCAAGCACGGGCTCGGCGGCTAGGCGCTCCACTGGAAGTCCGGTATGACACCTGCGGGTGGATCGTGACTGGTGACTGATGACGCAGTTCCCGCGCCCCTTTCGGGTTCTGCCCAACCGCACCGGACTTCGCAGGGGCTGCTTGGTGCGGGGCACTTGGGCATGCCCGATGGGATGGGCCCTACTGGATGGGCGGCGTTCCGACTCGCGCGGGGTCCGCGTGCGTGCCCGGCGCTTGTGCGTCCGGGGTGCACCACTCCGCCCACACCTCCTTGCCTCCGGTCGTGCGCCGCCCGTTGACGAGGAGGTAGTGCCCCCACTCGTCGGCACACCCGCGCATGAGCCAGAGCCCGCGGCCGTGCTCCTGCC
>NZ_LIQZ01000571.1:5564-5801 GCF_001418655.1 Streptomyces phaeochromogenes
AGGGAGTTGGTGACCAGCTCGGAGGCGACGAGTTCGACGTTGTCGAGGACGGCGTCACGGACGCGGTGCCGGGTGAGCACGGCACGCACGTGGGCTCGCACGATGCCGGGGCCGAGGGGGGTTCGGGGGATACGGAGGACGTACTCCCAGTCGGCGTCGAGTGGGGAGTAGTCGGTGAGGTCTTTCAGGGCGAGTTCGGGCATGGCCGTAACTCCTCGTTGAGGTACGGAGGTTGGA
>NZ_LIQZ01000572.1 GCF_001418655.1 Streptomyces phaeochromogenes
TTCTACTGGTTCCGACTCCGCAAGGACATGGCCTAGAAACAGGGAGAAGAAGCAGGTAGGAGTAGAACAGGGGCGGGGCGGTTTCTCCCGCCCCGCCCTGGGCACGCATCAGTAACACCCCGACTCACCCGGTTTCCGGGTCCTGGGGAAAGGACGCGACGCCATGTCGGAAGCCGTCACCCGTTCCGTGCACTCCGCTTCGACGAGTCCAGGCCTCCTTGCGTCCCTAGATCCGCTGCTTCGCGAGTGGCTGCCACGGCAGCGGTGGTTCGCGGGCAAGGGCCGTCCCGTCACCGGGTTCTCGCTGGTGGCGGCGGTAGAGGTGCTGCCGTTGGACGCGAAGCTGGGGCTGCTGCATCTGCTCGTGCGGGCGCATCAGCCGCTCGTACCGACTCAGAGTGCCGCCACGCATCCGGCCGACTGCTACCAGCTCCTGATCGGTGTGCGCGAGACGCTGCCGCCACGGCTGGCGCCCGCGCTGATCGGCCGGCCGACCGAGGGACCGCTGGCCGGACGGACCGTGTACGAGGCGCTGTACGACGCACGGCCCGCCGATGTGCTCCTGGAGGCATTGCGGTCGCGGGCGCGCATCGGTGACCTGCGCTTCGAGCGGGACATGCGGCAGGAGATCCGGGACGGTCTGGTGCCGCGGCTGGTGACGGCCGAGCAGTCGAACTCCTCGATCGTCTACGGAGATACGTTCATCCTGAAGCTGTTGCGGCGGATCGTGCCGGGGGACAACCCCGACCTTGAGCTGCCGCTGGTCCTGGCCCGCGAGGGCTGCCCCCGGGTTCCGGCGCCCGCCGGGTGGCTGCTCGCGGACCTGGCCGACGAGACGTACGTACTGGGTGTGCTGCAGCCCTTCGTCCAGGGTGCGGCGGACGGCTGGGAGCTCGCGCTGCGGGAGCTCGCCAAGGGCGAGGACTTCAGCGGTGAGGCGCGGGCGCTGGGGCGGGCCACCGCCGAGGTGCACATGGCGCTGGCGCGGGCACTGCCCACGGTGACCATGGGGCGCGGGCAGATGCAACTGCTCGTGGACGGTATGACCGAGCGGCTGGAGGCTGCCGCCCAGGCGGTGCCCGCGCTGCGGCCGTACGCGCCCGGGCTGCACACCGCCTTCGAGGCGCTCGCCGATCTGGCGGGCGAGGGCGAGACGTGGACGGCCCAGCGGATCCACGGTGACCTGCACCTCGGGCAGTGTCTGCGGTCGCCGTCCGGTGAATGGTCGCTGATCGACTTCGAGGGCGAACCGTCCAAGCCGCTCGCCGAGCGGCGGATGCCGCAGCCGACCGCGCGGGACGTGGCCGGGATGCTCCGCTCCTTCGACTACGCGGCGCACTCGCACGCACCCGTCGTGCCCGGCTGGGCCGACACCTGCCGGGCGGCCTACTGCTCCGGGTACGCGGAGGCGGGCGGACGAGATCCGCGTACGGATCCGGTGCTGCTGCGCGCGTACGAGACCGACAAGGCGATCTACGAGGTCGTGTACGAGGCGCGGCACCGGCCCGACTGGCTGCCCGTGCCGATGGAGGCGGTCCGCCGCCTGGCCCTCTCCGGATCGTCGTAGTCGCCCGTACGTCCTTGCCCTCCCCCTCATCATCACCGTCGACTCCGCCGAGGAGGCTCCACCCGTGACGCCCCGCCCGAACCCGCCCGCCAAGAAGCCGAAGAGCGCGAAGGACAAGGCCGGCAACGGCAAGCCCGCCGCCAAGGCGAAGGCGAAGACCGACCCCGCGGTCGCGGATCCCGCGGAGCCGGTAAGCGATGTGGAGCCGGCCGTGCAGGACGCGGAGCCCGTACGCGATCCCGCACGCGATGCGGAGCCGCCCGTGCGGGATGCGGAACCCGTACGCGATGCGGAGCCGGCCGTGCCGGATGTGCGGCCGTTGGCCGTGCTGGACCGGGGTGACCGGGAGCGGCTGCTCGGGGGCGCGCATCACGAGCCGCACTCCGTGCTCGGTGCCCATCCCGTGCCCGGCGGTGTGGTCTTCCGGGTGCTGCGGCCGTACGCGCTGTCGGTGACGGTCGTCACCGGGGAGCTGCGGGCCGAGCTGAACGACGACGGCGAGGGGTTCTTCTCCGCCGTGCTGCCGTTGCGGGAGGTGCCCGCGTACCGGTTGCTCGTGGAGTACGAGGGGACGGTTCAGGACACCGAGGACGCGTATCGCTTCCTGCCCACGATCGGCGAGTTCGATCTGCATCTGTTCGGCGAGGGGCGCCACGAACAGCTGTGGAAGGCGCTCGGTGCCGAACCGATGGTGCACGAGGGGGTGAGCGGCACCCGTTTCACCGTGTGGGCGCCCAATGCCCGTGGCGTGCGGGTGGCCGGGTCCTTCAACTTCTGGGACGCCACGGCCTTCCCGATGCGGTCGCTCGGCTCCTCCGGGGTGTGGGAGCTGTTCGTTCCCGGGATCGGCGAGGGCGAGCTCTACAAGTTCGAGATCACCCGGCCCGACGGTTCCAAGACGATGCGGGCCGACCCGATGGCACGGCGTACGGAGATCCCCCCCGCCACCTCCTCCATCGTGCACGTCTCGCGTCACGAGTGGCAGGACGGGGAGTGGATGGCGCGGCGGGCCTCCGACCCGCCGGCCCATGAGGCGCCCTTCTCGGTGTACGAGGTCCATCTGGCGTCCTGGCGACCGGGATTGACTTACCGTCAGCTGGCCGAGCAACTACCGGTCTACGTCTCGGACCTGGGCTTCACGCATGTGGAGCTGATGCCGGTGGCGGAGCACCCCTTCGGCGGTTCGTGGGGCTATCAGGTCACGGGCTTCTACGCGCCCACGGCCAGGCTCGGTACGCCGGACGACTTCAAGCACCTGGTCGACGCGCTGCACAGGGCCGGCATCGGCGTGATCATGGACTGGGTGCCCGCGCACTTCCCGCGGGACGACTGGGCGCTGGCCGAGTTCGACGGCCGGCCGCTGTACGAGCACGAGGATCCGCTGCGGGCCGCGCACCCCGACTGGGGAACCCTGGAGTTCGACTACGGGCGCCGGGAGGTGCGCAACTTCCTCGTCGCCAACGCGGTGTACTGGTGCGAGGAGTTCCACATCGACGGCCTGCGGGTCGACGCGGTGGCTTCCATGCTCTACCTGGACTACTCGCGCGAGCCCGGGCAGTGGACGCCGAACGCCCACGGCGGGCGGGAGAACCTCGACGCGGTGGCCTTCCTCCAGGAGATGAACGCGACCCTGTACCGGCGCGAGCCCGGGGTCGTCACGATCGCTGAGGAGTCAACGGCGTGGGACGGCGTCACGCGGGCTACCCACCACATCGGGCCCGGCGGTTTCGGTGGGCTCGGCTTCGGTCTGAAGTGGAACATGGGCTGGATGCACGACTCGCTCGGCTATGCCGCCCACGAGCCGGTCCATCGCAAGTACCACCACCACGAGATGACGTTCTCGATGGTGTACGCGTACAGCGAGAACTACGTCCTGCCGATCTCCCACGACGAAGTCGTCCACGGGAAGCGGTCGTTGGTGTCCAAGATGCCGGGCGACTGGTGGCAGCAGCGGGCCACTCTGCGGGCGTATCTCGGCTTCATGTGGGCGCACCCCGGTAAGCAACTCCTCTTCATGGGGCAGGAGTTCGCGCAGGGTGCCGAGTGGTCCGAGGCGCATGGACCCGACTGGTGGCTCCTCGATCCGTCGTACGGGGCCGCCGCCGACCACCAGGGTGTACGGGACCTCGTCCGGGACCTGAACACTGTGTACCGGCATGCTCCCGCGCTCTGGGAGCGGGACATCGATCCCTCCGGGTTCGCCTGGATCGCGGGGGACGCGGTCGAGGACAACGTCTTCGCGTTCCTGCGGCACGCTGCGGACGGGTCGCCGTTGTTGTCCGTCTCCAACTTCTCGCCTGTGGTGCGGCACGAGTACCGGCTCGGGGTTCCGGATGATGTGCCTGCCTGGCACGAGGTCCTGAACACGGACGTCGGCCGCTACGGCGGGGCCGACGTCACGAACCCCGACCCCGTCAAGCCCGACGCCCAGCCGTGGCACGGCCGCGCGGCCAGCATCCGCCTCACGCTGCCACCTCTGGCTACGGTGTGGCTGCGGCCGGCTTAGCTTCTTATCGCCCCCGCCGCCCCTAC
>NZ_LIQZ01000573.1:0-878 GCF_001418655.1 Streptomyces phaeochromogenes
GCGTGGAGTCGAGGCCGCCCGAGACACCGATGACGACCTTCGGGCCGCCGATGGCCGCCAGCCGCTGCTGAAGACCGGTGACCTGGATGTTGTAGGCCTCGTAGCAGTCCTGGGCGAGGCGGCTGGGGTCGGCCGGCACGAACGGGAATCGCTCGACCCTGCGACGCAGTCCGAGGTCGGTCGCGGGCGGGTCGAGCCGGAACGACACGGACCGGAAGCCGCTGGTGCGCGCGGCGTGGGTGCGGCGGTTGTCGTCGAACGTGCCCATCCGGGCGCGGGCCTGCCGCAGCAGGTCGAGGTCGATGTCCGCCACCGCGTACTGGTCGTCGAGCGGGAACCGGTCGGTCTCGGCCAGCAGTTCGCCGTTCTCGTAGATCATGGTCTGGCCGTCCCAGGACAGGTCGGTGGACGACTCTCCCAGTCCGGCCGCCGCGTAGACGTAGGCGGCGAGGCAGCGGGCGGACGCGGCGCGGCAGAGCAGTCGCCGGTCCTCGGCCCGGCCGACCGTGATGGGGCTGCCCGAGAGGTTGAGGAGGACGGTGGCTCCGGCCAGCGCCGCCTCCGCGCTCGGGGGCACCGGCACCCACATGTCCTCGCAGATCTCCGCGTGCAGCACCAGGCCGNNGAACGGCACGGTCTCGCCGCCGACGCGGATCGTCCCGCCCCGCTCGTCGTCGCCCGCGGCGATCTGCCGCCGCTCGTAGAACTCGCGGTAGTTCGGCAGGTAGGACTTGGGCGCGACACCGAGGATCCGCCCGCGGTGCACCATCACCGCGCAGTTGTAGATGCGGTGGCGATGGCGCAGCGGGGCGCCGACGACGAGCACGGTCAGCAGATCCGCCGACCCGGCGACCACGGTCTGGAGCGCCGCCTCGACC
>NZ_LIQZ01000573.1:920-3788 GCF_001418655.1 Streptomyces phaeochromogenes
CGGCCCTGTCGCAGGACCGCCTCCGCGTTGGCGGGCGGGTCGGCGATGGCCGCGTGGCCGGTGCACGCGGCGATCCGCGCGAAGCCGTGCTGGTAGATCGACCAAAGATTCACGATTTCGAAGTGCCCTTTCCAGCAAGCAGTTTCACGATGAGTGCCTCTCGGCACCCGACAAGCGTCGGCCCACCACCGTCAGTCGGCATGGACCGGCCGTTCGAAGAACGTCTCCAGCACGACCGTGGCATGCGTCCCGCTCACACCCTCGATCTCGTAGAGCCGCCGCAGGACGTCCTGCAACTGCTCCGTGGTGGCCGTGCGCACCTTCACGAGGACGGAGGCCGTGCCCGCGATGACGTGGGCTTCCTGGATCTCGGGGATGGCGGCGAACGATTCGGACGCCTCCCCCATCCAGGCCGACGAGTCGACCATGACGAAGGCGAGCACGCCCCGACCGAGGGCGGCCGGGTCGACCTCCACGGTCGTACGGCGGATCACGCCGCGTTCACGGAGCTTACGTACGCGGTCGNNAGCTCCGCGATCAGCGCCCTGTCGACGTCGTCCACGATCCCGTTGACCATCCCCATGGCCCCACCATATCTGGTTCGGTCGTATTAGGATCACGGCGAATGGCGTTCAGAACCCATGGCATTCACATCCGCATGACGCTCAGATCCGCACGGAGAGAGGTTGGCCATGTCCGGCGAGATTCTCAACAATCTGTACGAGGTCCTGGACGAGCGCTTTCGCACCGGGCGGTGTGCGAACGGCGACGCGCGGCTGGAGCGGTTGCACTCCGACTGCCGTTGGGCCGAGGGGCCGCTCTATCTGCCCGCCTGGCGGCAGCTGATCTGGAGCGACATTCCCAACGACCGCCTGCTGCGCTGGGACGAGGCCACGGGCACGATCGGGGTCTTCCGCTCCCCGGCCGGACACGTCAACGGCAACACACTCGACCGTGAGGGCCGGCTGGTGAGCTGCGAGCAGGGCAACCGCCGGGTCACCCGCACCGAGCACGACGGGCGCCTCACAGTGCTCGCCGACCGCTTCGAGGGCAAGCGGTTCAACAGCCCGAACGACGCGGTCGTACGCTCCGACGGCTCCGTCTGGTTCACGGACCCGGACTTCGGGATCACCAGCGACTACGAGGGGTTCCGCGCCGAGAGCGAGATCGGCAGCTGCGACGTCTATCGGATCGACCCCGTGACCGGCGGGATCCACCGGGTCGCGGACGGTTTCGGCGGACCGAACGGCCTGGTCTTCTCGGCGGACGAACGGCAGTTGTACGTCGCCGACACGAAGGCCGGACAGATCCGCGTCTTCGACGTGCACGAGGATCGCACCCTCTCGGACGGCAAGGGCTTCGCCCAGCACACCGAGGGCGGCTTCGACAACATCCGCTTCGACGACGAAGGGCGGCTGTGGGCCGCCGCGTTCGACGAGGGTGTGCACTGCTACGACCCCGACGGCGCCCTCATCGGACGGCTGCGCGTGCCCGAGCCGGTGTCCAACATCGCCTTCGGCGGCCCGAAGAACAACCGGCTCTTCATCACGGCCACGACCTCGCTGTACTC
The DNA here is from genome assembly GCF_001418655.1 of Streptomyces phaeochromogenes. Classification (GTDB taxonomy): domain Bacteria; phylum Actinomycetota; class Actinomycetes; order Streptomycetales; family Streptomycetaceae; genus Streptomyces; species Streptomyces phaeochromogenes. The sequence continues at coordinate 2,491 of NZ_LIQZ01000573.1, forward strand.
ACTCATGATGTCCGTGACGGGCCTGCCCCGGGTGCTGTGAGGGCCGTACGCCTTCCCGGAGCTCTCGCTCCCGGGCGTCGGCTGGGCGTCGGCCGGGGTGTTTCGGCCGATTCCCGACAGGCCGCGAGATGCTCACCTCCGTGCATTGACCTCTTCGGCGTACTGCCCAACGGTGGATCCTCCCTACTCGGCACACGAAGGGAAGTCCCCGTGCGAAGACGGCACTTCGTCAGTGGATTGATCGGCACCGCGGCAGCGTTCGGGCTGACCACGGCGGCCGGGCCGTTCGCGTCCGCCCGTGACGCAGGCGCCGCCGCCGCGTTTCCCCCGGGCTGGCAACCCGTGCCCGTGCCGAACGGGCAGGAGGCCGCCCAGCTCCTGGACGTGGCTGCCGCCGGGCCCGAGCTCGCGTGGGCCGTGGGCGAGGAGGGCCGGAACGGCTCCACTCGGGGCAGGCCCCTGGCGATGGTCTGGGACGGCACGGCGTGGACACAGACCGGCCTGGCCCAGCTGGAATTCTCGGGACAACTGCACTCCGTCGCGGGCAGTTCGCCCGACGCGGCGTGGGCCGTCGGCACCGACACGTCCGGCCACGGGCACCTGCTGGCCTGGGACGGCGTCACCTGGCAGGAGGTGGCGTACCCGGGGCAGGACGACACCGGGACCGAACTCACCGGCGTGACGGTCGCCCCCGACGGGCGCGCATGGGTCTCCGGCCGCAACAGTGAAGGGCAGGGGCTGCTGCACTGGAACAAGCGGGAGTGGCGCTGGTGCGCGCTGCTCCCGAGCACGGCGACCGAGGCGCCGTCGGGCGTCCACCGCACACCGGATGGCGAGATCTGGGTGTACGGAACCGGTGTCGTCGCCCGCTGGAACGGAGCCTGGACCGAACTGCCGCCGCCCACAGGGATCCGCTTCGGTGTCACCGGGCTCCTCCCCTGCGCCGCCAACGACGTCTGGCTCACCGGCTACGACTACGGAGTCGGTGGGCCGCCCGGCAAGCCCCCGAGCTGTGTCCTGCGGCACTGGGACGGCACAGCTTGGAGCTATGTCACCCCGCCGTTCACCGTCGGTCTGCTCAGCGGCATCACCGGCGACGACCAGGGTCTGCCGGACCGTATCGCGGGCTGGGACTTCTGGGACCAGACGCGGGCGCACTATCTGCGCTGGGACGGCGCGGCCTGGGTGAGCGAACGCGGCCCGCTCGCGACAACACCGGTCGTGCTCAACGCACTTGCCCGGATCCCCGGCACCGGCGAGTACTGGTCCGTCGGCACGACCTCGTCCTCCCCCTACCC
>NZ_LIQZ01000574.1 GCF_001418655.1 Streptomyces phaeochromogenes
TGGGCGCGCTTCTCCTCGTCGCGGACGCCGAGGCCCTCGGCGGGCGCCAGCGCCAGGACTCCGACCTTGCCCTGATGGAGGTTGCGGTGCACGTCGTACGCCGCCTGCCCGGTCTCCTCCAGCGAGTACACCCTCGACAGCGTCGGGTGGATCTTGCCCTTCGCGATGAGCCGGTTGGCCTCCCAGGCCTCGCGGTAGTTGGCGAAGTGTGAGCCGATGATCCGCTTCAGGGACATCCACAGGTAGCGGTTGTCGTACTCGTGGTTGTAGCCCGAGGTCGAGGCACAGGTGACGATCGTGCCGCCCTTGCGGGTGACGTACACGCTCGCGCCGAAGGTCTCGCGGCCCGGGTGCTCGAAGACGATGTCGACGTCCTCGCCGCCGGTCAGCTCGCGGATGCGCTTGCCGAAGCGCTTCCACTCCTTGGGGTCCTGGTGGTGCTCGTCCTTCCAGAACCTGTAGTCCTCGGCGTTGCGGTCGATGATCGCCTCGGCGCCCATCGCGCGGCAGATGTCCGCCTTCTGCGGGCTGGACACCACGCAGATGGGGTTGGCGCCGCCGGCGAGCGCGAACTGGGTGGCGTACGAGCCGAGCCCGCCGCTGGCGCCCCAGATGAGGACGTTGTCGCCCTGCTTCATGCCGGCGCCGTTGCGGGAGACCAGCTGCCGGTAGGCGGTGGAGTTCACCAGCCCGGGGGCGGCGGCCTCTTCCCAGCTCAGGTGGTCGGGCTTGGGCATCAGCTGGTTGGACTTGACGAGGGCGATCTCGGCGAGGCCGCCGAAGTTCGTCTCGAAGCCCCAGATGCGCTGCTCGGGGTCGAGCATCGTGTCGTTGTGCCCGTCGGACGACTCCAGTTCGACGGACAGGCAGTGCGCGACGACCTCGTCACCGGGCCGCCAGGCGTTCACGCCCGGACCGGTGCGCAGCACGACGCCCGCCAGGTCCGAGCCGATGATGTGGTATGGCAGGTCGTGGCGCTTGGTGAGGTCGCTGAGCTTGCCGTAGCGCTCCAGGAACCCGAAGGTCGCCATGGGCTCGAAGATCGAGGTCCACACGGAGTTGTAGTTGACCGAGGAGGCCATCACGGCCACCAGGGCCTCGCCGGGGCCGAGTTCCGGCACCGGCACGTCGTCCAGGTGGATCGACTTGCGGGGGTCCTTGTCGCGGGTGGCGAGTCCGGTGAACATCTCCGTCTCGTCCTTGTGCACGGTGATCGCGCGGTACGACTCGGGGAGCGGCAGTGCGGCGAAGTCGGCGGACGTGGCCGTCCGCGACTGAATCGCGTCCAGGATTTCCTTCACGGTGGTGCCTCCGGCGATGAGCGTCTGAGGGGAACGCTGAGGGTTACGTCGGGGTGGTTGCTGCTGGTGTGAGGCAGTGCCGTCGGTTCGGCGGGGGTGGTGCTCGGCAGCGCGTTGTGGCGCGGAAGGTTGCCTGTGACGCAGGCGTCCGGGCGCGCAGACCAATCGGTTTGCGGGGACAGCCGGCGTACGAAGGATCTCTGCACGCCGGCCGCCCGGACCACTTCAACGTATGGCACGCCGTGTCACGCCGCAAGGCACGGAGTGCCAGAAGTTGCGCTCAGGTGAAATCTTTACGTAACACGTGAGCGATGATCGATCAGACTAGGCCCGGAAGCGCCTGAATCTGGGCAAAAAGGCGCCGGACGCGCTCACAATGAGCTCGTCCGGCGATCAGGCGTTTGGCGAGGACAGAGGCTGGGTCGCGGTTCCGCGGGGTGTTGCTACGCCCGTTCCTTGAGTGCCTGCTCGATCGTGCGCATCACCTGGTCCAGCGGGGCGTCCACGCGGGCCACGGTCACCAGCACCTCACCCTCCACGGACGCGGCCGAGGAGGGTGCCGAGAGCGGCGCGGTGTCCCGGCCGGCCCCGATCCCCGTACCGAAGGTCTTCCGGACGATCGCGAAGGCGTGGTCCAGCTGGCTCTCCACGTCTCCCTGGCCGCCCGCCCGCAGCCAGCGCCGCAGCACGTGGTTGTGGGCAGTGACCACGGCGGACGCGGCGACCTCCGCGAGCAGCGGGTCGTCGTTGGCGTCGTCGTCGTGGGCGTGCTCGTCGAAGTGGCCCAGCAGATAGCGGGTGAACAGCCGCTCGTAGCGGGCCACGGACGCGATCTCCGCCTCCCGCAGGGTCGGTACCTCGCGGGTGAGCTTGTAGCGCGACACCGAGATCTCCGGCCTCGCCGCGTACATCTTCATGACTTCCTTGATGCCGCGGCACACGGTGTCGAGCGGATGCTCGTGCGCCGGCGCCGCGTTGAGCACCGCCTCGGCCCGGATCAACGTGTCGTCGTGGTCCGGGAAGATCGCCTCTTCCTTGGAGCGGAAGTGCCGGAAGAAGGTGCGCCGGGCGACCCCGGCCGCAGCCGCGATCTCGTCGACGGTCGTCGCCTCGTACCCCTTCGTCGCGAACAGCTCCATCGCGGCGGCCGCGAGTTCGCGGCGCATCTTGAGCCGCTGCGCGGCCGCACGACTGCCCGCGGCACTCTCCGGAGCGTCGGGCGTGGCTGGGGTACGGGAGGACTTGGCGGGCTGGGACATGCCCCGAACGTACTGCATGTACGCGGCGGAGCGCTCATGACCGGGGCTTTCCCCGACCGGCACCGGGACGGGGGCGGCGGCCGGATCGAGCAGCCCGCCCCAGTGGGCGTGTTCGGCGAACAAGTCGCCGGGCCGGCCGTCGGCCGAGAGCCCGGCCGCGTTCGCGGACCCGTCCATGGCCCCGCCGGCCGCCCGCTGCCCTGTCCCGTTCACGGACCTGCCGCCGTATCCGACCGCAGGCCCGCCTCCGGGCCGGTCCCAGGGCCCGGAGGCGAGCTCGCCGGGCCGGTCCCCGGGCCCGGCGTCGCGCGGCGGTTCAGCGCCGGGCATATTCGCGGAAGCCGCGGCCCGTCTTGCGGCCGAGGCAGCCCGCGGCCACCAGGTGCTCCAGGAGGGGCGCGGGGGCGAGGCCGGGGTCGCGGAACTCGCGGTGCAGGACCTTCTCGATGGCCAGCGAGACGTCCAGGCCGACCACGTCGAGGAGCTCGAAGGGGCCCATCGGGTAGCCGCCGCCGAGCTTCATCGCGGCGTCGATGTCGTCGAGCGTCGCGTAGTGCTCCTGGACCATCTTGATCGCGTTGTTCAGGTACGGGAACAGCAGCGCGTTCACGATGAAACCGGCCCGGTCGCCGCAGTCCACCGGGTGCTTGCGGACCTTCGCGCAGACCTCCCGGACCGTGGCGTGCACGTCGTCGGCCGTCAGGACCGTGCGCACGACCTCGACCAGCTTCATCGCCGGGGCGGGGTTGAAGAAGTGCATGCCGATCACGTCCTGGGGCCGCGAGGTGGCGCGGGCACAGGCCACGACGGGCAGCGACGAGGTCGTGGTGGCCAGGATCGCGCCCGGCTTGCAGACCTTGTCGAACACCGCGAACAGCTGCTGCTTGATCTCCAGGTCCTCGGCGACCGCCTCCAGGGCCAGATCGACGTCGGCGAAGGAGTCGTACGAGCCCGCCGGGGTGATCCGCTCCAGCGTCTCGGCGGCTGCCTCGGCGGTCATCCGGCCCTTGTCGACGGAGCGTGAGAGCGACTTGCCGATACGGGCCTTGGCGGCCTGCGCCTTCTCCTCGGTGCGGGCGGCGAGGACGACCTCGTACCCGGCCTTCGCGAAGACCTCGGCGATACCGGACGCCATGGTGCCGGAGCCCGCGACGCCGACCGAGCGCACGGTACGGCCGGGCACCAGGGAAGCGCCCTCCGGGGGAGTCAGCGCGTCCCGCACGACGGTCGCGCTGCCCGGGGCGTCGTACGTGTAGAAGCCACGCCCCGACTTGCGGCCGGTCAGGCCCGCCTCGCTGAGCTGCTTGAGGATGGGCGAGGGCGCGTGCAGCCGGTCGTGCGACTCGGCGTACATGGCCTCCAGGACCGTACGCGCGGTGTCGACGCCGATCAGGTCCAGCAGGGCCAGCGGGCCCATGGGCAGGCCGCAGCCCAGCTTCATCGCGGCGTCGATGTCCTCGCGGCTCGCGTACTTCGCCTCGTACATCGCGGCGGCCTGGTTGAGGTAGCCGAAGAGCAGTCCGTCGGCGACGAAGCCGGGGCGGTCGCCGACCGCGACGGGCTCCTTGCCGAGTTCCAGGGCGAGGTCCGTGACGGCCGCGACGGCGGTCGGCGCGGTCAGCACGGACGAGACGACCTCGACCAGCTTCATCGCCGGGGCCGGGTTGAAGAAGTGCAGGCCGAGGACCCGCTCGGGGCGGGCCGAGTCGGCGGCAAGCCGTGTGACGGACAGGGCGTTGGTGCCGGTCGCCAGGATCGTCTCCGGACGCACGATGCCGTCCAGCTCCCGGAAGATCTGGTGCTTGATGTCGTACGACTCCGGAGCCACCTCGATCACCAGGTCGGCGTCGGCCGCGGCCCGCAGGTCGGTGGAGGTGGCGAAGCGGGCGAGGGCGTCGTCGCGCTCCTGCTCGGTGAGGCGCCCGCGCTGCACGGCACGGGCTGTCGAGGACTCCAGGGCGGCCGTGGCCTGCGCGGCGGCGGCCTCGCTGATGTCGATGCCCACGACCTCGCGGCCGGCCTTGGCCAGGATCTCGGCGATGCCGGTCCCCATCGTGCCGAGGCCGACGACGGCGACGGTCTTGACCGGGGACGCGGAGAGCGACAGGGAAGGGTCTGACAGGGGAGTGGCCATCGCGGGACTCCAGGATGAGTGACGACTGAGGGACGCACCCGGATACGCCAACGGGCGCACACGGTGCGGAGGTTGCGGGTGATGCCGGGCTACGAAGCGCACACGCCCGGCGCCGTGAGTGGGTGAAACTGCGAACCCACGAAACGGTGAGGAAGACCCGACCGGCCCTGTCCCGGAGCCGTGTCGTACTGAAGTACAGACTGAGGTACGTGAAGTACCGAACCGACCAGCACCCGCGGCGGCTGCGTCACCAGGCCACCACGAGCAAGTCAGCGAGTGGGTAACTCGCTCGATTGAGCTTAACTCGTGGGTAACGAGCGCGCCAGTCCCCGGTGAATGTGACGTACGTCGCCGATAGGCTTCGTCGATATGGACGAAGAGTTGCGATCGCTCACCCAGCGCTTACGGCACGAGGCGGGCGCGGCTGCCTCGTACTCGTACGAACGACTGGCCTCGACCGGCGACCTCGACGAACTTGCCGACGTGCTCATCGCACCCGAACAGCGGCTCTGGGCAAGGGAGTTGGCCGCTTTCCGGCTCGGGCTCGCCGGGGACCGGCGGGCCTTCGAGGCACTCGTCCTGCTGCTCAATCACCGTGATCCGCAGCGCTGCGCGTCCGCGGCGCACGCCCTGGCCCGGCTCGGCGACCCGCGCACCGCCCGCGCGGCGGCGGCCCTGGCCACCAACGAGCTGCGCGTCGCCTACGCGCTCCATCCGGTACGGCTCCTGGTCGAGCTGCGCGCTCCCGAGTCCGTACCCGCGCTGATCACGACCCTGGCCCGCAGGTTCCGCCCGCACGACCCGTACCGCCGTGTCGCCATCGCGTGCGTGGACGGGCTCGGCGCCCTGGGCGACGAACGGGCCCGCCCCGTCCTGAACGAGGCCCTCGCCCATCCGCCGCTGGCCCAGGCGGCGGCGGGTGCGCTGAAGAGGCTGCCGGCGCAGCGGGCGCCACGCGACTAGGTGTCGATCGGCGTTCACGGCGGGGCGCCTTGGGAACGGACACGGCGGGGTGCCTTGGGGAACAGGCACGGTGGGGTGCCGGGAGTTCCTGGAGAAGGCGGGGTCGCCGGGGGTTCGCCCGGCGGGAGACGGGCGACCGGCAGGCGGACGAACGTCGCGGGATCCGACCTGCCGTCATCTCCGCGCATCTGGCCCGGGTCCTGCTCCCCGACGGCCCCGGTCCACGGGGCCGCACTTTTCGCACGATAGACAGCGGGCAGGGACCGGGCATCCCCCAGGCGGGGCGAACGGCTCCCTCAGATGGGCTGATTCACCGTTCTACGGTCGGACCTTGTGGACTCTGTGGACCTGGTGGATTTTGTCATGCGGTCGGGCGCGGCAGGATGCCCAGGCGCGTCGCCGTGACCACGGCCTCCAGCTGGCTGTGGGCGCCCAGTTTCACCAGGACGCTCTTCACATGCCCGCGCACCGTGTGCCGGCTGAGCACCAGCCGGTCCGCGATCACCTTGAGCCCGTGCCCCTGGGCGAGCAGGGACAGCACCTCGTGCTCCCGACGGGTCAGCCCGCTCCGCTCCCACCGCTGCTCGGGCAGCCGCGCCGCCAGGGTGGACTCCTCCACCAGGAGCTTGCCGTCGGCCGTGGTCCGGATCGCGGTGAGGATGTCCCCGAAGGCACTGTGCTTGGCGAGGAAGGCAGAGGCGCCCGCCGTCACCGCCCGGGCCAGCTGGTCGGGGGTCGCGTCCGCGGTGAGGACGACCACCCGGGTCGAGGGATGCGCGGCCTTCAGCAGCCGGGTGCCCTCGATGCCGTCCCTGCCCGGCAGGTGGATGTCCATGAGCACCACGGAGGGCGGCCGACGGGCCGCCTCCCGCAACGCCTCGTCGACCGTGCCCACCGCGTCACCGCAGTCCAGGTCGGGCTGCGCCGCGATGGCGATGGCCAGGGCGTCGGCCAGCGCGCGCTGGTCTTCGACCACGAGCACGCGGATCATCCCGGATCCTCCCCCTCCGGATGGCCGGCTCTCCCTGGGCCGGTTGTGGCGATGCGCTTTCGAGCGTAGTGCCGTACGGCGTTGTCGGTACCTGGGCGTACTCGGAAATGTGTTCCCCGCGTCTGGTCCAACGGCGTTGTGACGGTCCAGAGTTGAGCCCGGAAGCGGTTCTTCGCCCCCGCCGCCCTTACCCGTCCCTGGGGGCTGCCGCCCCCAGACCCCCGCATCGGCCTGAACGGCCTCGTCCTCAAACGCCGGACGGGCTGAGATGTGCCTGGACTGGGCTATAGAGGTTCGGCCCGGCCGCGCAATCTTCAGCCCCTCCGGCGT
>NZ_LIQZ01000575.1 GCF_001418655.1 Streptomyces phaeochromogenes
CAGCCGCCCCACTCCCCCAAACCCCCCGCGCAACCTCCATCACGGCCGCGACATCCTGCTCCAGCCACTCCACATCCCACAGCTCATCCGGAGTCAACCAGCGGAGCTCGTCATGGTCCTGGAGCGGCTTGGGCGCAGGCGAGTCCGCCAGGAGCCGCACGGTCCACACCTGAAGGGCGTACGGCGACCGCAGAGGCCACTCGCCCGGAACACGAGCAAGCACCTCCGACTCAACCCCGAGCTCCTCCCGAAGCTCCCGCACGAGCGCCCCCTCGGAAGTCTCCCCGGACTCCACCTTCCCCCCGGGCAACTCCCACCGCCCGGCCAACTCCGCGGGCGCACTGCGACGCGCGGCAAGAAGGCATCCGTCGCTCAGCACGGCGGCTCCCACCACCACGATCCGTTCGGTCATGCGCCGGAGCCTACGGGAGCCCCACGGACACACCCACACGCGTCACTTCGAGCCGTTCTGCCCGATCCGCTCGACCCAGTAGAGCTGCTTGTGCCCACGGTCGTCGAGGCTGTCCGCGATCTTCTGGGCCTCGGCCCTCGTCGCGTACCTGCCGACGCGGTAGCGATTGCCGTTGTCGTCCTGTCGTATGACGAGCCAGGGAAGTGTGATGGTGCCGTCGTTCATCGCGCCCCTCCGCTCCCCGCCCCCGGCTCGCGTCCTGCCCCGCCACATAAGGAAACCGCAATCCGCATATGCCCGAGCCTACGCCTAACCTTCACGCAGCGAATACGGCTTTTCACAAAGAGGTATGCGCGGGATGCCCGACAGGTACGCAATCGGCCAGCACTGAGGGGGCGCATCCTCACGGACACGCCCCCTCATCCCCCTCGGGCTCCCGCCGACAGCCCAGAGACCGCGCCGAACACCCCCCGAGAGAACGACCGGATTCCACCGGCACGGCCCCACCAACGAGCAGCCGACAACCGACCCAAGTCAATGGCCGCCAGGGCAGCTACGAGCTACTTCACCGGCAGGTGATAGGCGATGCGATACCGGTCCGCCGGCACCACCACGTCCGCCGTCTCCACCGGCCGCCCCGAGGCGTAGTACGTCCGCTGGATGACGACCACCACATGCCCGGGCACACCCCCCAGCGCCGACAGTTCCTCCGCGAGGCCGGGACGGGCGCCCACCTCCTCCGTGACGTTGTCCACGATCACGTCGATGGCGGCCATGCGCTCGACGACGCCCATGCCGCCCAGGGGGCCCTCTTCGGGGAGCATCACGGGCGTGCGGCCCGTGACGGCGAGGGGCTCCCAGGAGGTGGAGAGCATCATCGCCTCGCCCGCGTCCCGGAAGACGTACTTCGTGCACATCACGCGGTCGCCGGCCTGGAGGCCGAGCCGCTCGGCGATGGCGCCGCTCGCCTCGGCCTGTGCGCTGTGCGACTCCCATGTACCGCGCGCGGAGACGTCGGCCTGCTCCTGGCGGAACGGTGTCGCGCCGCTGTCCGGCCGGTACCCGGAGCGGGCGACGCGGCGCGGCACCGGACGTTCGCGCACGTACGTACCGGACCCGGAGCGGCCCTCGACGAGACCCTCGGCCATCAGGACCTTGCGGGCCTCAAGGGCGACCGTGTCCGAGACGCCGTACTCCTCGCGGATTCTCGCCTGTGACGGGAGCCGTGTGTGCGGTGGCAGCGATCCGTCGACGATCTTCTTGCGAAGATCACCTGCGACGCGCAGATACGCCGGCTGCTCACCGAATGTCACTGGCCACTCCCGTCAGGTTGTACAGACAGCTACAGGGTGGCAACCGTGGGTTGTGCCAGGCAAGCGGAGGCCAGAGAATCACTCGATGTGATGACTTGCGGCCTCTCAAGCCTTTACGCAGGCACTTTCTCCCCGTTATGGCCGCTGTCACACCTCTGCGCCGCTACCTCCTGTGCTGCCTCCCGTACCGCTGTCCTCACCGCCGTCGCCCTCGTACGACTCCGGCGGCGTCGAGGCGAGGCCCAGAGCCTTGCGCGTGGTGACCGTCTTCTTGGCGTCGGTGAGTTCCAGCGCCTTGTCGTAGTGCTCGTAGAAGACGTCCGCGTCGGCGGCCTTCGCCGCTGCCGACCACTCCCCCTGCGCCTTGCCCAGGTCCTTGACCAGCGCGGCGACCGGATCCTTCGCGTCGGCGGGCCAGTCGTGGCCACGCAGCATTCCGAGCTGCTCGGTGATCGCGGCCGAGACCCTGGTCGCCCACTCCTTGTGGCCGGGCAGGTCGTCCTCGACGTACTCCTCCTCGGGCGCCGACTCCATCGCCTCGTTGAGGACCTGGGCCGCCTTCAGATAGGTGAGCTGGTCGGCGTCGAGGGTCGTCTCGTCCTGGCGCAGCGAGCCGGTCAGGCCGCCCTTCTCGTCCACGTTGCCGAACAGGCAGCTGATCTCGCGGTCGCCGAGGCTCCAGCTGTCCCGGGTCGGCGTGAAGTAGTAGATGTCGACGTTCTCCGGGATGGCCCAGGTATCCATGGCGTAGGCGTACTGGAGGGTGTAGCACTTGTCATCGGCGGCCTCGGTGATCGCGCTGTCACCGGGGTAACTGCCGCTCGCCATCCTGAAGTTCGCGAAGACCTCGCCGTCGTGCTCCTCGTCGCAGGACACCGTGTCGACGTCGTACGCCATGCCTTCCAGCGAGCCGCCCGGCGTGTCGAAGCACTCTCCCTCGTCCACGGAGAAGGTCGCGCCGTTCTCGCTCGCCTCGCGCGCCCCCTCCTGGAAGCCGTCCCAGAACTCGGCCGCTCCGCCGGTGGCGAGCGCGAGGGCGAGGATCGCGGCGCCGATGCCCGACAGGATCATCCCGGCGATCGCCATGCCCTTGCCGCGCTCGCCCTTCCTCTTGATCTGCCCCAGCGCGAAGAAGCCGAGGATCAGGCCTACGAGGGGGAGGAAGCACAGGATGCCGAGCACGAGTGCGGCTATGGCCAGGCCGTTGACCGGGGCCGGGGTGTTGTACGGGGAGTAGCCCTGCCCCCAGGGCTGATAGCCGTACGGACCCGGTCCTGGTCCCGGACCTTGCGGCCCGCCCGGGTACGCGCCGTACGGGCCCTGCGGCTGGCCCGGCGGCGGGTACGGCCC
>NZ_LIQZ01000576.1 GCF_001418655.1 Streptomyces phaeochromogenes
CAGGAGCAGCGCCACGTCGTCCTCGCCGCCGCGCTCCTCGGCCACGTCGATGAGCCGGTCCGCGAGGTCGCGTACGTCGTCGGGGCCGGTGGAGATGAGCGCGCGCAGGGTCTGCATGCCGTCGTCGAGGTCGATCCCGGGCTGTTCGACGAGGCCGTCGGTGCACAGCAGCAGGGTCTGGCCGGGGTCGAGTTCGAGGGTGTTGACCGGGTATTCGAGGCGCCCGAACAGGGCGGAGAGGCCGAGTGGCAGGCCCCCTTCGACGGGCAGTCTGCGGCAGCTGCCGTCGGTGTCGCGGACGAGCGGGTCGATATGCCCCGCCCGGACGACCTGCATCACGCCGGTGGACAGGTCGACCTCCGCGTACAGGCAGGTCNNCCCTGGACGTCGCCGATGACGGCCCCGACACGACCGCCGGGCAGCGGGATCACGTCGTACCAGTCGCCGCCGATGTCCCGCCCGAGGGAGCCGGAGCGGTAGCGGACCGCGATGTCGGCACCGGGGACGCTGGGGATGGAGCGCGGCAGCATGGCCTGCTGGAGGCCCTGGGCGAGGTCCTTCTCCTGCTCGTAGAACATGGCCCGCTGGAGGCTCTGCGCGATGCTGCTGCCGAGCGCGACCAGGACGTTGCGGTCCTCCGACGAGAAGCCCTGCCGGTCGTTGTAGAGCAGTCCGATGGCGCCGATGGGTCTGGCCTGGGCGATGAGCGGCAGATAGGCGGCCGAGGTGATCTCCAGGTCGGTGATGTGCGGCCAGAGCAACGGGTACCGCTCGGCGAACTCCTCCGGCGACTCGATGAAGCGCGGGGCGAGCGTACGGACGGCCTCGCTCATCGGGTACTGCTCGTCGATACGGGTGACCAGCGTGCCCGGTACGAAGCTGCCCGCGGGGCCCTCGGCGACGAGCCGGATGCGGCCGGCCTCGACCAGGCCCATGACGAGGCTCTTGGCGCCCAGATGGGTGACCCCGTGGGTGTCCTTGAGGACGTCGATGACGTCCTGGACGGTGTGGGCGTGCGCGAGGGCCGCGGTGGTGATCTGCACGACGTTCGTCTGCTGGCGGCGGGCCTCGTCCTGGGCGGCCTGCTCGCGGCGGGCCTCGGCCTCGCCGAGTTCCTCCGTGGCGTCGCGGACGATGCCGATGATGCGGCGCGGGCGGCCCGTCTCGTCGCGCCGGATGTAGCCCTGGGTGTGGGTCCAGCGCAGGGTGCCGTCCCGGCGGCGGACCCGGAAGTACGCCCCGTAGTTCTCGCTGCCGTCCTTGATGGCCTGGGAGACGTGGGCGTCCAGACGGCGGCCCTCGGTCGGCGGCACCCGGGGGCTCAGCGATTCGGGGCGGCCGTCGAACTCGTCGGGGCGCACGTCGAAGATCTCGTGGGCCAGGGCGTCCATCTGAAAGGTTCCGGCGTCCAGGTCCCAGTCGAAGCTGCCCATGCGGTTGAGCGCCAGGATCGGGTCCGGGTGGGCGGGCCAGTCGTCCGGGAGTGACAGGGCGCTCGCTCCCCGATCAACCATGGGCCCACCTTGAC
>NZ_LIQZ01000577.1 GCF_001418655.1 Streptomyces phaeochromogenes
AGGGCGTCCCGTACCGCGGTGGAGAAACGCTCCGGCGTCTGCATCACGATGTCGATCATGAACGTGCGTCCGCCGATGCGCACCTGGGTCCGCTGACGGTCCAGATCCTTGATCGCCTGGCGCACCTCCATGACGGTGCTCTCCCGTACGCCGCCCCGGTCATTGAGGACCCTGTCGACCGTGGCTTCGCTCAGACCGGCCTGACGGGCGATCTCTCTGATCGGATACGGATGTCGCATGGCGGTCCCCGAAAGCTCAATGATGGACTTTTGATGGGTCTCTGCGGATTGAATGACGGGCTCTGGTTCACAAGACTGGCAGAAAAGCACGCATGGCGAAAGGACCCGGGATGTCCCCCACGGAGGCGGGAGCACCGACTTGGCTCAGCGAGGACGACTGCGATCTCGACGCGTTCCGCTCGCTGGTCGAGCAGCGCACCGAGCAGCAGCTGTATCCCACCGCCGAGCGGATCGAGCAGAACGTCCTCGTCTATGCCAGCGATCGGATCCGAGAGCTCGCGGTCACCCCTCAGGGGCGCCGGGAGGTGCAGGCCGAGCTGGTACGGGCCCTGCTGGACGGGCCCGGAGTCGTGGCCCTCAAGGGGGCGTTCGCGGACCCGGCCGTCGTGGACGCGGCCTCCGGTGCCTTCAACTCGCTGATCGAGGAGGAGCGTTCGAGCGGCACGGCCCGCGGTGACCACTTCGCCAAGCCCGGCGCCAACGACCGGGTGTGGAACGCCCTGGACAAGGTGGCCGTGCGCGCCCCGGAGGTGTTCGCGGACTACTACGCGAACGACATGCTGGCCCTGGCCGCCGAGGCCTGGCTCGGCCCCGCGTACCAGGTGACCTCGCAGATCAACGTGGTCAATCCGGGCGGCGCGGCACAGAGCGTGCACCGCGACTACCACCTGGGCTTCCTGAGCAACGACGTCGCCGCCGCGTACCCCGCGCACGTCCACCGTCTCTCCCCCGTACTGACGCTCCAGGGCGCGGTCGCGCACTGCGACATGCCCGTCGAGTCCGGGCCC
>NZ_LIQZ01000578.1:0-1926 GCF_001418655.1 Streptomyces phaeochromogenes
CTCCTCACCCTCCCCGAACTCCCCCTCCCGGACTGGGCGGAGGGCATCCGCATCGGAGGTCGAGTCACCGCGGAAGGCCTGACCTTCGCCCTCTACGACGGCCTGAAACTCGCCACCCTCCTCATCTGCGTAGGCGCCGCGAACGCCCTCGCGAACCCGGCCCGCCTCCTCAAATCCCTCCCAGGAGCCTTGTACGAAGCGGGAGTCGCCGTAGTCGTGGCCCTCACCTTCGCCCCGAACCTGATCGCGGACGTCCAGCGCCTGCGCGCCGCCCGGCGCCTCCGAGGCCGCCCGGACAAGGGCCTGCGCGGCCTGCTCCAGGTCGGACTCCCGGTCCTGGAAGGCGCGTTGGAGAGGTCCGTCGCCCTCGCGGCGGCGATGGACGCACGCGGCTACGGACGCACGGCGGACGTACCGCGAACCGTCCGCCGCACCACCACCGCACTCACGCTCGGCGGCCTGGTCGGCGTCTGCGCCGGAACGTACGGCCTGCTCACCGCGGAGGGCGGCAGCTACGGCCTGCCCGTACTGCTCGCCGGACTGGCAGCGGCCCTCGCCGGCCTGTGGCTCGGCGGGCGCCGCTCGCTGCGTACGCGCTACCGGCCGGACGCGTGGGGCGTACGCGCATGGCTGGTCGCCGCGTCCGGCGCGGCGGTCGCGACGCTGCTGATCGTCTACGCCTCCTACGCCCCGTCCAACTCGGCGGCCCTGCACCCCGGTGTCGTCCCGCTGACCGCACCGACGCTCCCCCTGTGGCCGGCGGCGGCGATCCTCCTGGGCCTCCTCCCCGCCTTCATCGCCCCCGCACCCGAGAACACCCGCCCCGAGAACACCCGCAAGGAATCCTCATGATCCGCTTCGAGAATGTCTCCGTGACATACGACGGAGCGGCAGGGCCGACCGTCCAGGGCATCGAACTCACCGTCCCCGAGGGCGAGTTGATGCTGCTGGTCGGACCGTCAGGGGTCGGCAAGTCGACGGTGCTCGGCGCGGTGAACGGGCTGGTCCCGCACTTCACGGGCGGCACCCTGCGCGGCCGTGTGACGGTGGCGGGCCGTGACACCCGAACCCACAAGCCGCGCGAACTCGCGGACGTGGTCGGCACGGTGGGCCAGGATCCGCTGTCGCACTTCGTGACGGACACGGTCGAGGACGAACTCGCGTACGGAATGGAGTCGTTGGGCCTCGCCCCCGACGTGATGCGCCGCCGCGTCGAGGAGACGCTCGACCTGCTCGGCCTCGCCGACCTCCGCGACCGCCCCATCTCCACGCTCTCCGGCGGCCAGCAGCAGCGCGTCGCGATCGGCTCGGTCCTCACCCCGCACCCCAAGGTCCTGGTCCTCGACGAACCGACCTCGGCCCTCGACCCGGCCGCAGCGGAGGAGGTACTCGCCGTCCTCCAACGCCTCGTCCACGACCTCGGCACGACGGTCCTCATGGCCGAGCACCGCCTGGAACGCGTCATCCAGTACGCCGACCAGGTCGCCCTCCTCCCCACCCCTGGCGCCCCTCTCGTGCTGGGCACACCGTCCGAGGTCATGGCCGTCTCCCCGGTGTACCCGCCGGTGGTGGCGCTGGGCCGCCTCGCCGGTTGGTCGCCCCTGCCGCTGACGGTGCGGGACGCCCGCCGACGGGCGGGCGCACTCCGGGAGCGGCTGGAGACCACCACGTACCAACCGACGAACACGTACGCGAGCACCACAGCGCCGCCACTCCCGACAGAAGCCACCCCGACGCCTGCCCAACGCCCCCGCCTGTTCCGCAAGCGCACCCCCGATTCCGAGCCCCCAACCCCAACTCCCCACCCCTCGGCAACAGTTGCGAACCTCTCCGTCCGCCGCGGACGTACCGAAGTGCTCCACTCCGTCACGCTCACCGTCGACCCGGGCGAGACCGTCGCCCTCATGGGCCGCAACGGCGCCGGCA
>NZ_LIQZ01000578.1:1984-2227 GCF_001418655.1 Streptomyces phaeochromogenes
CGTCGGCCTCGTACCGCAGGAGCCCCGCGACCTGCTGTACGCCGACACTGTGGCCGGGGAGTGCACGGCCGCGGACTCCGACGCGGGGGCGGAACCGGGCACCTGCCGGACCCTGGTGTCCGAGCTGCTCCCGGGCATCGCGGACGACACGCATCCGCGGGACCTCTCGGAGGGCCAGCGGCTCGCGCTCGCCCTGGCTGTCGTACTGACGGCCCGCCCGCCCCTGCTCCTCCTCGACGAGCC
>NZ_LIQZ01000579.1:0-354 GCF_001418655.1 Streptomyces phaeochromogenes
GGGTGGGTGCGTCAGCATCGGGGGGTGTTGAGTAGTGGAGCGTTGCGGGCGCATTTGCTGGCGGCGAGGTTGGCGGGGACGGTGGCCACCTCGCGGGAGGCGAGTCTCAGGAGCTATCGGTTGTTCGCCGCGCGGGATCCGCGGGTGACGATCGGGCTTGACCCCGAATGGACATGGGAACAACCGGATTTGATCGCTTTGATGGCGGACAAGTGCGGGGTGTCCCCCGATCCGCAGCACACCTCTGGTCCTGATGTGATCGATCCTGAGCGGACTTTGGCGGCTCTTGAGGCCTTCGCCGCCCGGCTTGCGGAAGCCGCCCGGAACCGTTCCCCGGTGCTGCTCGGCACCGGA
>NZ_LIQZ01000579.1:384-1331 GCF_001418655.1 Streptomyces phaeochromogenes
CCGCTCTGGCCGCCGCGGCGGAGGCCGGCGGGCCCCTCCCGGAACTCGTGGTGGGAGACCACGGCTGGGTCTGCGGAGCAGGTCAGCTGGGGTTCGAGGCCATCGGCCTGGGTGACACCGACGATCCCGCGCTGTTCGTCGGAGAGGCAGAGGGGCGGGTGTCCGTCGTCGTTCCACTTGATGACGCTGTGCGGTCTGATTACTACCGACCGCTTACTCGCTATGTACTCAATCGAGCGTGTCTGTCACAGTAGGCCGCCGATGGCCCCTCCTCTTCCCCACTCGCATCACACGCCCCTACTCTGGGGAGTGAGCACGCAACGACGAAGTGTCACCGGAAGGGGAAGCCGGTGACCGTCGAGTGCGGAAGGTTCAGGTGTGTCATGGCTGCTGGCGAGAGGCCTCTGAACGAGGTTCAGTTCCTTACCGTGGCGGAAGTCGCCTCGGTGATGCGAGTGTCGAAGATGACCGTGTACCGCTTGGTGCACAGCGGTCATCTGCCCGCGATCCGGGTCGGGAGGTCATTCCGCGTCCCGGAGCAAGCGGTTCACGAGTACCTTCGCGAGTCCTACGTGGGGGTGGAGACAGCCTGACGGCGGTCCGGGGAGGTCCCGGGACGGCTCCATCGCGTCCCCGGGGTCTCACCCGGAACTCCTCGATTACGACCTCGGCGCTCAGACGGGTAGGCTGGCCCCTCATAAGTCGTGTGGGCCCATGCAGCCCAGCAACGAGTAAAGAGAAGTGAGCGAGGGTAGTCGTGGGCTCTGTTATCAAGAAGCGGCGCAAGCGGATGGCCAAGAAGAAGCACCGCAAGCTGCTCAAGCGCACTCGCGTTCAGCGTCGCAACAAGAAGTAAGTCGCGACGGACAGCGGTCACCCGCCACAAGCAGGGCAGACGGTGGGCGACGATGCTGTGACAGTGCGCTCTGTGGCCCCCCACCGGCTGG
>NZ_LIQZ01000058.1 GCF_001418655.1 Streptomyces phaeochromogenes
GTCGCCCCCCGCCGCACCGCCGCTGCCGCCGTCCCCCGCACCTGCGCCGCAGCCCGCCGCCCAGCCCGGCGTCCAGCCCGCCCCGCAGGCGTCCGCTCAGGCGTCCGCGGAACCGGACGAGTACCCGCTCGCCGCGCCGCTGCCTCCCGAGGTGGCGCCCGCCGATCCGCGTACGGCCGACCTTCCGACGCCCCCCGCGGGCCTGAAGGTCTGTGTGGCCTGCCGTGCGGGCCAGGTCGACCGGGACGGCTACTGCGAGAACTGCGGGCACGCGCAGCCGCGCGAGCGCGACCACATGGAGCAGGAGCTGGGCTCGGTGGCCGCGGTCAGCGACCGGGGGCTGCGCCACCACCGCAACGAGGACGCGTTCACGGTGTCCTCGACCGCGCTGTCCGACGGCTCGCCCGCGGTGGTCGCGATCGTCTGTGACGGCGTCTCCTCGGCGACCCGCCCCGACGAGGCCTCCCTGGCCGCCTCCCGCGCGGCCAACGAGTCCCTCCTGGCGGCCCTGCCGCGTGGCACGCACCCGCAGCAGGCGATGCACGACGCGATCCTCGCGGCCTCGGAGGCGGTCAACTCCCTGGCGGACCGCAGCGCTCCGGCCCACGAGCACCAGCCGCACGTGAACGCGCCCGCCTGCACCATCGTCGGCTCCGTCGTCACCCCCAGCCTGCTGATCGTCGGCTGGGTCGGCGACAGCCGCGCCTACTGGGTGCCCGTGGACCGGTCGTCACCCCCGGCCCGGCTGACCGAGGACGACTCCTGGGCCGCCCAGATGGTCGCCGCGGGCCTGATGAGCGAGGCCGAGGCGTACGCGGACGAGCGCGCCCACGCCATCACGGGCTGGCTCGGGGCGGACGCGTACGAACTGGAGCCGCACACCGCTTCCTTCAAGCCGGACCGGCCAGGTGTAGTGGTGGTGTGCACCGACGGACTGTGGAACTACGCGGAGGCGGCCGAGGAAATGGCCGAGGTCATCCCGCCCGACGCCGCGGACCGTCCGCTGCACAGCGCCCAGGTCCTGGTGGGCCACGCCCTGGACGGCGGGGGCCACGACAACGTAACAGTGGCCGTCGTGCCGTTCCCGGCCCCGTCTCAGGGGGCAGGATCGGCCTGAGGCCGAAGCGGTACGAGCCGTACGAAACGGCATCGGCCTCGGAGGGGCCAGGACCGGAGGGGACCGGTCCGCCCACCGACATCACCCACACCTCGTGGGAGTCCTGAGGGGGAGCAGAGAAGGCATGGCCAATTTCTCGAAGTCGAACGTGCCGCAGTTCTCGGTGGACGTGTACCAGAACGAGTACCTGCCGGAGGGTGGCCGCGAGGTCAGCGCGATCGTCACGGTGACCTCGACCGGCGGCGGCACCGTGGGCAGTGCCGTGGCGGCACCCCACCTCTACACGCCCGGTGAGGGCCCGGACGCGGCCGTGGCGATCATGGTCGACTGTTCGGGGTCCATGGACTATCCGCCGACGAAGATGCGGGGTGCCCGGGACGCGACGGCCGCGGCGATCGACGCGGTGCGCGACGGGGTGCACTTCGCGGTGATCGGCGGGACGCATGTGGCCAAGGAGGTCTACCCGGGCGGCGGCCGGCTCGCCGTCGCCGACGCGACGACCCGCGACCAGGCCAAGCAGGCGCTGCGCAAGCTGAGCGCGGGCGGCGGCACGGCGATCGGCACCTGGCTGCGGCTGGCCGACCGGCTGCTGTCCTCGGCGGACGTCGCCATCCGGCACGGCATCGTGCTCACCGACGGCCGCAACGAACACGAGTCGCCCGAGGACCTCAAGGCCGCGCTGGAGGCCTGCGCGGGCCGGTTCACCGCGGACGCGCGGGGCGTCGGCACGGACTGGGAGGTCAAGGAGGTCACCGGGATCGCGTCCGCGCTGCTCGGCACCTCCGACATCGTCGCCGACCCGGCGGGCCTGTCCGCCGACTTCACGCAGATGATGGAGACGGCGATGGGCAAGGAGGTCGCGGACGTGGCGCTGCGGCTGTGGACCCCGGTCGGCACGTCGATCAAGTTCGTCAAGCAGGTGGCGCCCACGGTCGAGGAGTTGACCGACCGCCGCACGGAGGCGGGCCCGCGCGCCGGGGACTACCCCACCGGCTCCTGGGGGGACGAATCCCGCGACTACCACGTGTGCGTCGAGGTCCCCGAGGCCGACCTCGGCCAGGAGATGCTGGCCGCCCGCGTCTCGCTGGTGATCCCGCAGGGCGACGGCACCGCCCAGACACTGGGCGCCCAGGGTCTCGTACGGGCCGTGTGGACCGACGACATGGCGGCGTCCACGTCGATCAACCCACAGGTCGCGCACTACACAGGTCAGGCGGAACTGGCACAAGTCATCCAACAGGGCCTGGATGCCCGCAAAGCGGGAGATGTCGACGGCGCAACGGCCAAGCTGGGGCGGGCCGTTCAGCTCGCCAGCGCCTCCGGAAACGCGGATACGGCGAAACTGCTTTCGAAGGTGGTGGACGTGGTCGACGCCGCGGCAGGTACTGTGCGATTGAAGGCGAAGGTCGCGGAGGCCGACGAGATGACTCTCGAGACACGGTCCACAAAGACTGTTCGTGTAAAGAAGTAGAGCGGTACGCACTCGGCAGCGAGCGCGGTGACGAGCAGGCAGTAACCAGCAGTACGCAAGCGGTTTGCACGATTTGCGGCCCTCTCGGGCCGGAACAGGAGAGGGGGAAGCGCCGACATGCCGACCTGCCCGAACGGACACCAGTCGGGTTCCGACGACTGGTGCGAGGTCTGCGGTCACCGCATGGCCGGTGCCGTGCCCCCGCCACCTCCACCGCCGCCCCCGGCGGCCGGCTACGGCTATCCGCCGCCCGGTTCGCCCCCGCCGCCCGGCCAGGGTGGCCGCCCGCATCTCTCCGCGGTGCCCGACGCGCCCTCGGCCGAGCTCTGCCCGCAGTGCCGTACTCCGCGTGAGGGCGGGGCGCCGTTCTGCGAGGAGTGCCGGTGGAACTTCCTGACGAACACGGCGACCTCGTACACCCCGGCCGCGCCGCGTCCTCCGGGGCCCGGCGCCGGTCCTGGTCCCGGCGGTCCGGGCGGGCAGAACCCGGCGCTGCGCTTCCAGCAGCAGCCGCCGCCCGGGCAGCCCTCCGGCGGGTACGACTACCAGGGCTCGCGGCCCTCGCAGATGAACCGGCCCGCCGAGCCGATCCCGCCGTACGGCGAGAACCCCTCGGGCTTCCCCGGTGATCCGTCACGACCGGTTCCGCCGCCGCCCGGGCCTGGCGGCACGGGACCCGGGATGCCTGGCGGCTTCGGCGGTCCTGGTGGGCCTCCTGGCGGACCCGGTGGGCCCGGTGGCCAGGGCGGGCCTGGTGGCCCCGGTGGCCCGAACGGTCTCGGTGGTCCTGGCGGGCCCGGCGGGCCGAACGGTCCCGGCGGTCCGGGTGGCCATGGCGGTCCCGGCGGTCCCGGTGCTCCGCAGGGGTACCAGCAGTCCGGCCCGCCCGCTCCTCCCGCGTACCCGCAGGAGACCAGGCACCCTCAGGGTCCCGGCGGTCCCGGCGGTCCTGGCGGGCCCGGCGGCCCCGGAGGGCAGTCCTTCGGCGGCGGTGAGGACGACTGGGTGCTCCCGCCCCCGTCGACCGGTACGCCCGGCGGTCCTGGTGGCCCCGGCGGTCCGCCCGGCCCGGGCGGTGGCTACGGCTACCCGCAGCCCGGCGCGACGCAGGCGCCCCCCGGCTACCAGCAACAACAACAGCCGCTGTCGTGGAGCATCACGATCGGACCCGACCGTGAGTACTTCATGGCGATGATGCAGCGCTCGGGACCGGAGGCCGCGGGCCTGAACCTGCCCGCGTACTCCCCCGAGCAGCAGCGTCCGCTCACCGGCAACCAGATCACCATCGGCCGCCGCCGTCACTCCACGGGTGAGTCCCCGGACATCGACCTGGCAGTGCCGCCGGAGGACCCGGGCGTCTCGCACCAGCACGCGGTGCTCGTCCAGCAGCCCGACGGCAGCTGGGCGGTCGTCGACCAGAACTCCACGAACGGCACCACGGTCAACGGCGCCGAGGAGCCCATCCAGCCGTTCGTCCCCGTACCGCTGCAGGACGGCGACCGGGTGCACGTGGGCGCGTGGACGACGATCACGATCCGACGGGGCTAGGCGAGAACGTGTACATCCGTGCCGCCCGGTACCGAAAGGCACCGGGCGGCACCGTCATGGCAGGGGCCAGGCGTACGGCCCTGCGGGATCGTCCAGCCACGCCCACGCACGGCCGCCGTCGACCGTGATCCCGTACCGCTGCCGGGGCGGCTGCCCCTCGCGCTCCCAGATCGCGTACGCCTCGTGCGGGTCGAGGCGGCCCGCCGTGAGGGTCAGCAGGAAGCGGAGCAGCTCGTGGTTCCTGGTCCGGCGCGGCAGCTCCGCCAGGTCCGCGTCCGGGAGTTCGGGTCCGGG
Organism: Streptomyces phaeochromogenes; assembly: GCF_001418655.1. Lineage (GTDB taxonomy): Bacteria > Actinomycetota > Actinomycetes > Streptomycetales > Streptomycetaceae > Streptomyces > Streptomyces phaeochromogenes. The sequence continues at coordinate 4,431 of NZ_LIQZ01000058.1, forward strand.
CCGGCCGCCGCCGCGCAGGGGCACGAAGTAGGCGGGCGTGTGCAGGAAGCGGCCCTCGGCGTACCCGGAGTCGCGCACCCGCAGCGCGATGAGGCCGGTGGCGAACGGCGCGAGGATCCGGGCGCCCGGGGCGCACTGGGCCAGCCAGGCGCGCGGGATCGTGCTGAGCGTGCAGGTCGCGATGATCCGGTCGAAGGGGGCTCGCTCCGGGCAGCCGCGCGCCCCGTCGCCGGTGACGACGGTGGGGTGATGGCCTGCGAGGGCCAGGTGCCGCCGGGCGGAGTCGGTGATCTCCGGGTCCAGATCGACCGTAGTGACCTGCCCGTCGCCCAGCCGGTGCGAGAGCAGGGCCGCGTTGTAGCCGGTGCCCGCGCCGATCTCCAGGACCGCGTCGCCGTCCCGTACCGCCAGCTCGGCCAGCATCTTCGCCATCAGGGAGGGCTGGCTGCTGGACGAGAGCAGCTCGCCGTCGCGCACCCGGGTGGCCAGCGGGGCGTCCGCGTACGCGCCGCGCACCCAGTTCTCCCGCCTGCGCGGGCTGGGATCCTCGCCCCACCGGCGCTCGTAGCCGCCGGCGAGCGCGCCGACGTAGTAGTACGGCACGAAGAGGTGGCGCGGGACGCTCTCGAAGGCCTCCCGCCAGACCGGGTCGGCGGCCCAGGCCCCGCTCGCCTCGATCTCGCGCACCAGCGCCGCCCGCGCCGTGGCGGCGAGGTCGTCGAGACCGGGGTCGATGGCGTGCGCGCCCATACCTCCACTGTGCTGCCGGACGGGCCGGGAGGCGAGCGCCGGGGACGACCGATCCGGAACCGGCCCTTCAACAATCCGGATCCGGCCCTTCGATGGTCCCGAACCGGCCCGTCGATGATCCGGAACCGGCCCTTCGATTCGGGTGGTCCTAAGCCTTGAGTCCTCGGTCACCCCGTCTGAGACCATGGAGGCGTGAAAGAGATTCCGCGCGGCACGCTTCAGGAGCAGACCTTCTACGAGCAGGTCGGCGGCGAGGAGACCTTCCGTCGACTGGTGCACCGGTTCTACGAGGGTGTCGCCGAGGACCCGCTGCTGCGGCCCATGTATCCCGAGGAGGACCTGGGCCCGGCCGAGGAGCGCTTCACCCTGTTCCTGATCCAGTACTGGGGCGGCCCGACCACGTACAGCGAGAACCGCGGTCACCCCCGGCTGCGGATGCGGCACGCCCCGTTCGCGGTCGACCGCGCGGCGCACGACGCCTGGCTGAAGCACATGCGGGTCGCCGTCGACGAGCTCGGCCTCTCCGAGGAGCACGAGCACACGCTGTGGAACTACCTGACGTACGCGGCGGCGTCGATGGTGAACACGGAGGGCTGAGCACCGCCGGGCCGGATGCCCGCGCGGCCTGAAGCCGTCGGGCTGGACTCGGTCGCCGCCCCCCGTAGACGCGCGCATTCCGGTCGCGTGTCGCCGGATTCCGGTCACGATCCGGTCAAAGTCGGTTCTCAAGCGCTTACCCCGGGGCCGTCACCTCTGACAGCATCGCCCGAAGATCCGGAGTGACGGGGATTCCGGGATACGGCGGGGGGCCGGGTGACGGGGTTCGTTTTTTCGCGCGTGCGGGCACATCGACTGCTGCTGACCGCCGCGCTGCTGACCGTCGTGCTCACCACGGCGGTCCTGGCGACCCTCACCGCGTACTCCGGCGCGATCGGTGACGCCGCCCTGCGCCACTCGCTCCTCGACACCTCTCAGGGTGCCGGGCGCGAGGAGAGCGCGGCGGCCACGACGCTGATCGTCAAGGCCGACGTGCCCCCGCAGGAACGCGCCGCCGCCGACAAGGCCGTACGGGAGGGCGCGCGGCGCACCTTCGACGGGCTGCCGGTGACGCTGCGGACGCTGACGCGGTCGGGGCCGTACGCGCTGCCGAGGTCGCTGCAGCCCGCCGCCGAACGCTCGGGCGATCCGGACCTCACACACTTCGCGGCGCTCGACCGGACCCAGGTGCGGATGGTCTCGGGCCGCCTGCCCGGTGCCCCTGGGGACGACCGCGAGATCGAGGTGGCCCTTCCCGAGGCTGCCGCGCGGGAACTCGCGCTGAAGGCGGGCGCCCGGCTGACGCTCGTCGACCGGTTCGGCGGGCCCAAGGTGCGGATCCGGGTGACCGGGGTGTACCGGCCCGCGCGCGTCACCTCCCCCTACTGGCAGTTGGAGGACCTGCGCGGACGCGGGGTCAGCAGGCTGGACTTCACGACGTACGGGCCGCTGCTCGCCGATCCGACGGTGCTCGCGACGGCGGCGACGGGTAGTGGGCAGAAAGGTGGGACGGACCAGGCAGGCGTGACGGTGAGCGCCGGGCAGACCGGCTGGCTGGCGTCCGCCGACTTCTCCACGGTGACGACGGGGCGGATCGACGCCCTGCGGGACGCGGCGCGCTCCGGGCCCCGTTCGCTGCTCAAGTCCCCCTCGCTGCACGGCACCACGGCCGTCACGACATCGTTGCCGGAGGAACTGGACCGGGTCGAGCGGTCGTTGCTGGTCTCCCGTTCGACGCTGCTGATCGTGGCGCTCCAGCTCTCGCTGCTCGCCGGGTACGCGCTGCTGCTCGTGGCCCGGCTGCTGAGTGTCGAACGGGCCGGTGAGACACGGCTGTTGCGGGCGCGCGGCGCCACACGCGGGCGGGTCGCGCGGCTCGCCGCGCTGGAGGCGCTGCTGCTGGCGATTCCGGCCGCGGTGTGCGCGCCGCTGCTCGCGGGGCCTTTGACGCGGCTGCTGGCCGGGCAGGGGGCGCTGTCGCGGATCGGGCTGCGGCTGGACACCTCGGTGACGGCCGGCGGTGTGTGGGCGGTGGCGGCCGGGGTGGCCCTCGGCTGCGCGCTGGCGGTGACCCTGCCCGCGCTGACCGGGGGTTCGGGAGGCGGCGGCCGGGCCCGGGCACTGCCCGCGCCGGTACGGGCCGGTGCGGACGTGGGGCTGCTGGTGATCGCGGCCGTCGCGTACTGGCAGTTGAGCAGCCAGAAGTCCGGTGCCGTCACCGACGACCGTTCGGGCACGCTCGGCATCGACCCGCTCCTCGTCTCCGCGCCCGCGCTCGCCCTGCTCGCCGGAACCGTGCTCACCCTGCGTCTGCTGCCTCCCGTCGCCCGTCTCGCGGAGCGCCGCGCGGCGAGCGGCCGGGGGCTGCCGACGGCGCTCGCGGGCTGGCAGTTCAGCCGCCGTCCGATGCGCGGCGCCGGGCCCGTCCTGCTGCTCGTCCTCGCCATCGCCATGGGCATGCTCGCGATCGGCCAGGGCGCGTCCTGGGACGGCTCGCAGGACGACCAGGCGGACTTCAGGGCCGGCACGTCCGTACGTGTGACGGGGGCCGGCGAGAGCGGACTGGGACAGGCCGGGACGTACTCGGCGGTCGACGGTGTGAGCGGTACGGCTCCCGCGGTGCGTACGACGCTGCCGCTGTCCGGGAACCGGACGGCGACGGTGCTGGCGCTGGACACGGCGGACTCCGGGGGCGAGGACGGTTTGCTGATGCGCGGGGATCTGGCCCAGGAGCCGGTGGGGCGGATGCTGGCCGGGCTCGGACCGAAGGGGGCCGCGTCGCCCGGCGCGGTGCTGCCGAAGGGGAGTACGCGGCTGGGCCTGGTGCTGCGGATCCGGGCGGAGGCCGCGCCGGTGAAGAAGGGCTCGGACGCTTCGGACTCGGGCACTGAGGGGTCGGGCTCGGACCCGGCGGGGTCAGGTTCGGGCTCGGGCCCGGCGGCGTTCCGATCCGAGATGTCGGCGGACGTAGCGGTGACGCTGGAGGACCGGTACGGCACCCCGTACCGCATGTCCGTCGGAGAACTGCCCGCCGACGGACGGGCCCACCAACTCACCCTGGACCTGGCGAAGGCGGCCGAGGCCCCGGCCGGCCGGGCCGCCGAGCCGCTGGCGCTGACCGGGATGCAGTTGGACATGCTGCAGCCGACGGGTCGCGCCGAGCGCCACCTGCTCTCCGTCGAGGAGTTGACGGCCACGGGAGCCGACGGGGCGAAGCAGAGTATTCCGCTGCCCGCGTCCTGGCTGGCGAAGTCCCGCAGCAACAGCAGCACGGCGGATCCCGAGGCCGACTCCAGCCCGTCGGCGGCGACCGTGAAGTCCGGGAAACCGCTGACGGTCGGCTACGGCACCGGCTACGTACCCAGCGACTACGCCTGGGAGGTCGCGTCGTTGACGATCAGGCTGCGCGTGGACCGGCCCGACGTGCCCGAGGTCGCGGCGGTCGCGACGGACGGCTATCTGAAGGCCGCGGGCGCGCGTACGGGGCAGCGGGTGGACGTGACCTTCGGCGGCTCTGCCGTACCGGTGCGGATCGTGGACCACGTGCGGGCGCTGCCGACCACGCAGGACGCCGGTGGCGGGGACCCCTCCGGCGGGGCGCTGCTGGTCGATCTCCGGTCCGTGAACCGGGTGTTGGAGCAGCGGTACGGGGAGAGCGTCGCGCCCAGCGAGTGGTGGCTGCGGACCGAGCCGGGGGAGGCGGCGCGGGTGGCCGCGGAGCTGCGCGAGCGGCCCGATGTCGAGCCGTCGCAGGTGGTCGTGCGCGACGAGGTCGCCGAGCAGTTGCGGGACGACCCCTTCGGGGCGGGTCCTGAGGCGGCGTTCGCGGCGGCGTCCCTGGTCGCGGCGGCGCTGGCGGCGGTCGGCTTCGCCGTGAGCACGGCGGGCTCGTTGCAGGCGCGCAGCGGTGAGTTCGCGCTGTTGCGCGCGCTGGGGGCGCCTCGGCGTCAGCTCGCCCGGCTGGTCGCCGCCGAGCAGGGCGTGCTGATGGCGCTGGCGTTGGTGGTGGGGGTGGCGCTGGGGGCGGTTCTCACCCGGGCGGTGATTCCGTTGATCGTGCTGACGTCCGGAGCGAGCCGGCCGGTCCCGGAGGTCCTGGTGGAACTGCCGCTCGGCCAGGTCTTGTTCCTGCTGGCCGCCGTGGTGGTCGCCCCGCTGGCCGTCACCGCGGTGCTGGCGCTGCGGCGGGAGGACACCGCTCCCTCGCTGCGGTCGATGAAGTCGCTCAACGGGCAGGACGGTGAGTGAGATGGGGAGTGATTCCGGCTCGGGCGGGCGCCCGGACCTCCGGCGGCCCGGCTCCGACGAACGTACGGGCCAGCGGCGACCCGGTTCCGACGGGCGTCCGGGCCTCCTGCGACCCGGTTCCGACAGACGTCCGGGCCTCCGGCGGCGGGACCACTCCGTCGCCCCCTGGATCCGTACCCGGCTACGCACGGCCCCCGGCGCCGCGGTCGCCCTCGCGCTCCTGGTGATGGCGACCGCCTGTCTGGCCGCGGCCTTCCCCCGTGCCGTCGAACGGTACGAGGACGCGGGCCTGCGCCGAGCCGTCGTGGACGCGACGGCTCCCAGGACCTCCCTTCAGGTGTCCGCCCCGCAGCCCGGCACGTACATCCCGCAGTCGGAACGTGAGTCGGCCGTGAGCCCGGACAGCATGCGCAAGTCGTACGAGCGGTTGTTGAACGTGGTGGAACGGCCCCTCGCCGTCGACCCCGCGCAGTCCACGTACGGCGTCCGCAACGTCAACAACCTCGAAGCGGCGGAGACCTGGCTGCCGATGCCGAGCGGGCTGCCCGCACAGATGTCGCTCGCCGCGCAGAGCGGGCTCGCCGAGCACTCCAAAATGAGCGCGGGCCGCCTTCCGCGCGCCGGGGACACGGTGACCGCCGCGACCCGGGAGGTGGAGGCTGCGGTCACCACGGAGACCGCCAAGCGCCTCCACATCAAGGTGGGTTCGGTGATCCACGTGCCCGGCATGCAGCGCGACCCGCTCGCCGTGCGCATCACCGGCATCGTCGTCCCGCGTGACCCCGAGGGCGTGTACTGGACCACGCAGCCCCTTCTGCGCACCCCGTCCCTGATCCGGCCGCCCACGCAGGGCGCCGAGCCGGAGACCTACTGGCTGGGCGCGCTGCTGCTGCCGCCGGCCGCGGCCCCGGTGCTCCTCGGCACCCCGGGCGAGCCCGCGCGCTACTGGCTGCTCAACCCGGACCCCGCCGCGCTCACCGCGCACGACCTGCCCCGGCTGGGCAGCGCGGTCGCCTCGCTGGAATCGGGCCCGGGCCTGGTGAAGGTCCGCGCGTCCACGGACGCGGACACCGGTGTGAGCACCGACCTCGACGAGGTGCTCACCTCGTACGCCGAACTCCGGTCCGGCGTCCGGCCCCTGGTCTCCGTCGCCGCCTTCGGCACCGGTGCGGTCGCGGTCGTCGTCCTGCTGATGGCGGGCCGCCTCACCGCCGACCGCCGCCGCACCGAACTCGCCCTCCTGCGTGCCCGCGGCGCCTCGCTGCGCGGGCTCACCAGGCGGCTGCTCACCGAGACGGCGGTGGTCGCGCTGCCCGCGGGCGCGCTCGGCCTCGCGGGCGCGCTGCTCCTCGTCCCGTACGGCCGCGCGCAGTACGCCGTCGGGGCGGCCCTCGCGGTCACCCTCCTCGCCTGCGCCGCGCTGCCCCTGCGCGCCCTGGCCGCCCACCGGGTCGTAGGGGTGCACGGCGCCCGCGAGGACCTCACGTCCGTACGTCCCTCACGGCGCCGCACCATCGCCGAACTCACCCTGCTCGTGCTGGCGTCGGCCGCGGTGCTCGCGCTGCGCAACCGGGGAACGTCGGGCACCTCCGACGAGGCGCTCGACTCCGGCACCTCCGGCGACCTGGGCAGCTCCGGCGACCAACTCGTCGCGATGGCCCCGGTGTTGATCGGTGTCATCGCCGCGCTCGTCCTGGTCCGGCTCTATCCGCTGCCGCTGCGCTGGCTGGCCCGGCCCGCCGGGCGGATGCGCGGCGCGATCGGCCATCTGTCGCTGGCCCGCGCGGGCCGCACCTCCGTCTCCACGGTGCTCCCGCTGCTCGCCCTGCTGACGGCGCTCACCACCGCCGCGTTCGGGGGTTCGGTCCTCGCGGGCGTCGCGGACGCGCGGGACCGTGCGGCCGTGCTCAACCTCGGCGCGGACGCCCGCGTCGAGGCGGAGGACCCCCTCCCGGCCTCCCTGCCGGAGCGGGTCCGCTCGGCACCCGGCGTGCAGGAGGTCACTCCCCTGAGCATCGCGTACGAGGCCAAGCCGGGCGCCGGCGTGGAGTCGGTACCCCTGGCCGGGGTGGACCCCGAGGGGTACGCGCGGCTGGCGGGCCGGACGGGTCTCGGGGCGTTCCCGGCGGGCGAGTTGAAGGCTTCTCCGGCCGACGGCCCGTCGAAGCCAGGCACCGACGGCGGCTCGGCGAAGCCCGGCGACAGCGGCCCGTCACAGTCCAGCGCCGACGGCTCGGCGAAGCCCGGCACCGAAGACTCGGCGGAGGCCGGCGGCAGCGGCTCGGCGAAGGCCCCGCTTCCCGCCCTCGCCTCCTCCGCCGTCGCCGACCGCTACGGCACCCGTCCCTTCTCGCTGCGGCTGTCGGACGGCAGCGACGTCACCGTCCGCATCACCCTCGTACGCGACCTGACCCCGGCCCTGCCGGGCACGGACTTCCTCATCGTGGACCGGGCCGGCCTCGGCACCGTCGCCGCACGCCCGACCACGCTCCTGGTGACGGGCGACCACGTGAGCGGGCGCGCTCTGCGCAAGGCTGTCGCCGCCGCTACGGGGTCGGGCGCCGATACCGGCGCCACCGCCCGTGCCGACGTACGGCTGCGTTCGGAGGAGCGCGCGCGTTACGTCGACTCCCCTCTGCAGTCAGGCGCGGAACGCGTGTACGCCGCCGCGGTGGCGGCGGGCTCCGGATACGCCGTACTCGCGCTGCTGCTGGCCCTGGTACGCGCCGCGCCCGAGCGAGCCGCCCTGCTGGCCCGGCTGCGCACGATGGGCCTCACCCGGAGCCAAGGGCGCCGACTCCTCGTACTGGAGGCGCTGCCCCAGGCCCTCCTCGCCGCGGCGGGCGGTGTCCTGACCGGATGGGCCGCGGTCCGGCTCCTGGCCCCGGGCATCGACCTCACCTCCATCGCCCTGGCCACCCCCGGCGGCGCACCCCCGACCGGCACCGCCGCCCTGCACACGGACCCGGCGTCCCTCTTCCTGCCCGCCCTGACCGTCCTCCTCCTGGCCACCGGAATAGCGGCGGGCCAGGCGTGGTGGACGGGCCGGCGTGGGTCGGTACGGGAACTGAGGGCGGGGGACAGCCGATGACCAGCGGCAACGGCGGAGACGTACGCATCGCGACGGCCGACATCGGCGGACGCGTGCCTTCCACGACGGCCGGGACCGGCGCGGGCATGCCCACCACGACGGCTAGGACTTACGCGGGCATGCCCACCGCGAGAACCGGCCCCCTCGGCAGCAACGCGCCCTCAACGACGACAACAACTGGCACCGGCGGAGACGTGCCCTCCACGACGATCACCACGGGAGTCGCCCGATGACCACCACCGAGCCCACCGGCCCCAGCTTCGCCGATCTGGCCGAACGTGCCGCCGCCCGGCGCGACCGGCCCGCCTACGGTCACGACGCCCTGATCACCTGCGACCGGCTGGTGCGGATCTTCTCCGCGGACGGCGTCGAGGTCCAGGCGCTCCAGGGTCTCGATCTCCTCGTCCGGGAGGGCGAGTTGATGGCGCTGGTGGGTGCGTCCGGCAGTGGCAAGTCGACCCTGATGAACATCCTGGCCGGTCTGGACACCCCCACCGCGGGCGCCGCCCGGGTCTCGGGCCACGACCTGCTGACCATGAACGCGAAGGACCGGCTCCGCTACCGCCGCGACACCGTCGGCTTCGTCTGGCAACAGACGGCCCGCAACCTCCTGCCCTATCTGACGGCCGCCCAGAACGTCACCCTGCCGATGCAGCTCACCGGCGCCCGCAGGAACCGTCGCGCCCAGTCCGAACGCGCCCTGGAACTCCTGGAGTTGCTGGGAGTCGCCGACTGCCGGGCCCGCCGCCCGTTCCAGATGTCCGGCGGTCAGCAGCAGCGCGTGGCCATCGCCGTGGCCCTGGCCAACGCCCCCGCCGTACTCCTCGCCGACGAGCCCACCGGTGAACTCGACTCACACACCGCCGAGCAGATCTTCGCCGCCTTCCGCACCGCGAACGAACACCTCGGCACCACCGTCGTCATCGTCACGCACGACCAGGCGGTCGCCGGCGAGGTCCGCCGCACGGTCGCCATCCGCGACGGCCGCACCTCCACGGAGGTTCTGCGCCGCACCGAGGTCGACGCCACGACCGGCCACGAGACGGTGGTGGCCCGCGAGTACGCGATGCTCGACCGCGCGGGCCGGCTGCAGCTCCCCGCCGAATACACCGAGGCCCTCGGCATGCGCGACCGCGTCGCCCTGGAACTGGAACCGGACCACATCGGCGTGTGGCCGGACGACAGCGAGCACGACTGACGCTCAGCGAACGCTGACGTCCAGCGCCCCAAGTCCCGCCCTGCGCACGGCGATCGACCCGTACGGCGTACGCAGCCTGAGCCAGGCACCCGCCGAGAGCAGCCGTAGCACGGCCCCGTCGGGCACGGCCGTGTTCGTGGCCGAGGCCGCCGCCGTGCCCGTGGTCGCGGCCGGGCGCGCGGGCCGCAGGAAGCCCAGTGACTGGGCGGCGTGCGCGGCCCGCACGGGGAGTTCGGTGTCGCCGACCGGCCGGGACCAGATCTCCCGCCCGATCCGGTCGAGCGCGCTCCGCGTCCGCCCCTCGGGTGCCAACTCGTCTATGCGCGAACGGAATTCGGCGACCGCCCCGGCCACCATGGTCCGCACGGCGTCGGGCCCGGGCAGCCCCGGCTCGGACCGCCAGCCCCCGCGGGGCGGCAGCACCCCGGCCCACGGCGGGCCGGTGACGGCGGCGGGCACGGCCGCGGTGGCCTCCGACTCGTCGAGGGACTCCAGGAGTTCACCGGCCGAGACGGTCACGTCGAGCGACAGGTCGAGGCCGTTCTCGTACGGCTTGTCGAGGCGGGCCGTACGGATCGCGAGCACCTCGAACGACGGTGGCCGGCCGAACACCGCGAGCGTCGTCCCCGACGCCTGCAGCCGCACCGCGGCCGCGCGGTCGTAATGGATCAGCCGGGCCAGGAAGGCGGCGAGGTCCGCCGCCTCCCCCTCGTCAGCGAGGTGCAGGGCCGTCATGCCGCGACGGCCCCCGCAGGATCGTCCTCGTCGTCCGCGTACTCCGCGAGGAACTCCCGCTCCTCGGCGGTGAGACGGCGCGGTCGCTGCGCCTCGAAGTCGTACGGCACTATGACCGTCTGGGCCCGGACATACACCTGGTCCGGGTCCTTGACCTCGTAGGCGATGGTGAACGACGCCGCCCTCACCTGCGTGACCCACAGCTCGATGTCCACCGGCTGATGCCGGTGGACCAACTGCTGCTTGTAGTCGATCTCATGGCGTGCCACCACGGACCCCTGCTGGAAATCCTTGTCCGGGCGGAACAGGAAGTCGATACGCGCCTCCTCCAGATAGCGGAGGAAGACCACGTTGTTGATGTGGCCGTACGCGTCCATGTCCGCCCAGCGCAGTGGGCAGCGGTAGATGTGCCGCAAGAGATCAGCCCCGGGTCAGCTTCTTGTAGGTGGCGCGGTGCGGACGCGCGGCGTCCGGTCCGAGCCGCTCCACCTTGTTCTTCTCGTACGACTCGAAGTTGCCCTCGAACCAGTACCACTTCGACTCGCCCTCGTAGGCAAGGATGTGCGTCGCGACCCGGTCCAGGAACCAGCGGTCGTGGGAGATGACCACGGCCGCACCCGGGAACTCCAGGAGCGCGTTCTCCAGCGAGGACAGGGTCTCGACGTCCAGGTCGTTGGTGGGCTCGTCGAGGAGCAGCAGGTTGCCGCCCTCCTTGAGGGTCAGCGCCAGGTTCAGACGGTTGCGCTCACCACCGGAGAGGACACCGGCGGGCTTCTGCTGGTCCGGGCCCTTGAAGCCGAAAGCGGACACATAGGCCCGCGACGGCATCTCGACCTGGCCGACGTTGATGTAGTCGAGCTCGTCGGAGACGACGGCCCACAGCGACTTCTTGGGGTCGATGTTGGCGCGGCTCTGGTCGACGTAGCTGATCTTGACGGTGTCGCCGACCTTGATCGCACCGGAGTCCGGGGTCTCAAGGCCCTGGATCATCTTGAAGAGCGTGGTCTTGCCGGCGCCGTTGGGACCGATGACCCCGACGATCCCGTTGCGCGGCAGCGTGAAGCTCAGGTCGTCGATGAGGACCTTGTCGCCGAACGCCTTGGAGAGGTTCTGGACCTCGACGACGATGGACCCCAGACGCGGGCCCGGCGGGATCTGGATCTCCTCGAAGTCCAGCTTCCGCATCTTGTCGGCCTCGGCTGCCATCTCCTCGTAACGGGCGAGGCGCGCCTTGGACTTGGTCTGCCGGCCCTTGGCGTTGGACCGGACCCACTCCAGCTCTTCCTTGAGCCGCTTCTGACGCTTCTCGTCCTTGCGGCCCTCGACCTTGAGGCGGGTCGACTTCTTGTCGAGGTACGTGGAGTAGTTGCCCTCGTAGGCGATCGCACGGCCGCGGTCCAGCTCAAGGATCCACTCGGCGACGTTGTTCAGGAAGTACCGGTCGTGAGTGACGGCGATGACGCAGCCCGCGTACTTCGAGAGGTGCTGCTCCAGCCAGTTCACCGACTCGGCGTCGAGGTGGTTGGTGGGCTCGTCGAGGAGGAGCAGGTCCGGGGCCTCGATCAGCAGCTTGCAGAGCGCGACGCGGCGCTTCTCACCACCGGAGAGGTTGACGACCGGCCAGTCGCCGGGCGGGCAGCCCAGCGCGTCCATGGCCTGCTCCAGCTGCGCGTCGAGGTCCCAGGCATTGGAGTGGTCCAGGTCTTCCTGGAGCTTGCCCATCTCGTCCATCAGCGCGTCCGAGTAATCGGTCGCCATCAGCTCGGCGACCTCGTTGAAGCGCTTGAGCTTGCCCATGAGCTCGGCGGCACCGTCCTGGACGTTCTCCAGGACCGTCTTGGTCTCGTCCAGCTCCGGCTCCTGCATGAGGATGCCGACGCTGTAACCGGGCGTCAGGAACGCGTCACCGTTGGACGGCTGCTCAAGGCCCGCCATGATCTTGAGAACGGTGGACTTACCGGCACCGTTCGGCCCGACCACGCCGATCTTCGCGCCTGGCAGGAAGTTCAGGGTGACGTCATCAAGAATCACCTTGTCGCCGTGCGCCTTGCGCGTCTTGCGCATGGTGTAAATGAACTCAGCCAAGAGAAACCGTCCGGACGCTTGAAATCGGCAGTGGGCAGATACACCCCATCTTGCCGTACCGCCACCCCTCGAAGGAAACGCGTTCGGGCCGGGGGCCAGTGACTGGACGCCACCCAATCACTCCCGTAACCGGGCCGTCACTTAACGTCGCCGTGCGACGCCGCGAAACCGCCTTGGCCCCATGGGCGTAGGACTTACGCCCGAGGCTTTCGGGTCGTGCGCCCGAGGTGTTACGGCCGGGATGCGGGTGGGATGGGTGCATGAGTGATCTTGTTGTGCCGCCTGGGGACGCTGTTCGCGATCGGCTGGCCCGGGAGAGGAACGCCTGGCTGTGCACAGTGCGCCGGGACGGGTCTCCCCATGTGACACCCGTCTGGTTCGTCTTCCTGCGGGACCGCTGGTGGATCGGGGTGGACGGGGTCTCGGTGAAGGTCCGCAATCTCGAAAGGTTCTCGCGGGTCTCGCTGGCTCTGGAGGACGGCATGTCCCCCGTCGTGGCCGAGGGGGAGGCCGTGCTGCGCCGCGGACTGTTCCCGGAGGAGATCAAGGAGGCCTTCGCCGCGAAGTACGAATGGGACGTCTCCGCCCCGCGTACACCGGACGGAGAGCGCGTCCTGCTCGAAGTCTCCGTTCGGCGCTGGCTGCTGGCCGGTGTGGCTCAGTGATCGCCGCACGCCCCCGGGCCACCGAAGGGCGGGCCAGGGCCGCGTGCGCATGGGGATGGGGCGGGGACGAGGCGGCGACAGTGCGTCAAGGAGTCAGCGAGCGGTTACCCACTGTCCAGTTGTCAAGGTGCCGTCTTCTTCGTGCCGTCTTCTTCGTGCCGTTCTCTTCGTGCCGTTCTCTTCGTGCCGTTCTCTTCGTTTCTTCAGTCCTGCTCGGGGGTCTTCTTCTTGCGGACGAAGAGCACCGCCGCGCCGCCGATCACGACGAGGCCGATCGCGATCCCGGCTATCACCGGGGTGGAGCTGGAGGCGCCCGTCTCGGCGAGGTCGACCGTGGTGGCGGAGGTGCCGCCCACCGTGGCCGGGCTGGGTTCGCTCAACGTCTGGGTCGTCTCGCCGGCGGTACTGCTCTGCGTCCGGCAGTCGAGTACGCCCTTGAACCGCTTCTCGTAGCCGTTCGGCCCCTTGATCGTGAAGTCGTACGCCTGGTCCTCCTGCAGCGGGATCGTCACGGTCCGTGACTCGCCTACCGCGATGGTGTGCTCGACGCCCATCAGCTCGAAGGTGAACGCCTCGTCACCCGCGTTGACCGCCGTGATGTCCACGCCGCCCTTGGCGCAGTTCTTCTCGGCCGACAGCGCGGGTATCGCGCCGGTCTTCGCCCAGTTCGCGGTGGCCGTCGCCGAGACCGTCGACTCGCTGGAGCCGGCCAGGATCTGGGTCTGACTCCTGGTCTCGGAGGCGAAGGCCCGGCCGACCGGCACGGTGGTCGAGGCCTGCACCGTCAGCGCGGCCGAACCGTCCGCGGTGTCCTCTGGGACGTCGAAGAACAGTTCGCCGCCGTCGGCCGCGGACGTGATCTCATTGCCGTCCTTGTCGACGACCAGCACTCCGCTGGTCGCGTCGGCGGGCGGCGTGACCGTCACGCTGTCCGCGTTGGTGTGCACGGTGACCGGGCCGAGCAGTTCGCCCGCGTGACCGGAGACCGCGGGCGGGTCCAGGGTCAGCGAGGCCTCGGGCTCCGCGAGGTTGCGCGCGTCGCGCTGCAGGTAGTCGGCGAGCTTCTCCGCCTGCGGGTCGACGGCGTCCACGTCGGCACCGTCCGAGTACCGCCAGATCGCGACCTGCGTGCCGGCCGCCGCGTCCTGCTCGGTGAGACCGCTCGCACCGGCCTTGGCGGCCAGCGCGGCGAGGTCGTTCACCTGCGGGTAGGAGTTCTGCAGGATCCAGCGGATCCGGCCCGCGTCGGGGTTGCCGTTCAGCGACGTGCCGCTCCAGGGCGTCTCCTGGTACTTGGCGTCCATCTGCGTCGGGGTGTGGAGGTCGACGCAGTAGGTCTGCAGGGTGCCGCCGTTGTCGACGGACATCTCGAACAGCCCCGCGGGCACCTGCTTGTCCTCGCCGTTCTCGTGGATGACGGCGATTCCGGACGTCTTCAGCTCACCTATGGTGGCGGTCGCGCCGCCCCGGCTCAGGGGGAGTTCGTCGGCGGCGGCCGTGCCCGCGGCCGTCAGAGCGCTCACGGCAGCGAGTCCGGACACCAGCACCGCCGCGGCGAGCCGGGCGGCGCCCCGCCCGCGCACGGACGACGCAGAGAACGAAGAAAGCACAGAATTCCCTTCGAGCAGGACCCGTTGACGTGGGGGGTTACGGTCCCACCAGCAGAATCAGCGGCCCCGAGAGCTATGCCCGGCATCCTAAGGACGGGGCGCACCTCTCTCCCCGGTCATGACATCGGACAAGCGATCCGACTCGGAATCGTTATCGCCGAGATGAGGCGTGAGCTGGGCTTATCGACAAATCCATGGGGACCGTTCGGAATACATTCACCGATAAGCCGCACTTCGGTCAGACGGTGAATCCAGTACCTGGTGTGTACCTGATGTCACGTCACCAGAGCCGGTTCCTGACTCTGTTGCTGTTGAGGGGTCTCGGCCGCCTGAACCGTCGGTTCCGTCTCCCAGTTGGGCTCCGGCCTGGCCGGTGTCTCCGACGGCGTCTCGCCCTTGTGGGCCCGCCGGAACGCGGCCGTGCCGCGCGCCAGATCGTGGCCGATCGCCGTGGCCTCGATGTCCGCGCCCGTCCGCGACTGCCCGTCGCGCTGCTCGGAGCGGATCTTCAGCCTCCCCCGCACCACGAGTGGCTCGCCCACGGAGACGGACGCCTGCACGTTCGTCGCGAGCGCCCGATTGGCCCAGACCGTGAAGAAGTTGGTGTGCCCGTCCGTCCAGGCGTTCTTCTCGCGGTCCCAGTACCGCTGCGTCACCGCCAGCCGGAACCTCGCCGACGCGCCCATCGCCGTCTCCCGGAACACCGGCTGCGTCGCCACGTTCCCCACCACACACACCGTCGTCTCGTTCATCGCGGAATCCCTCCCTGCCCACGCCGACGGGCCCGTCCCGTACGGCTGCGTCCGGTGCGGCGAACGCGATGTGATCGCGTCGTGATCGCCGCGGTTCCAGACTGCCTCCGCCGGCCCGAGCCCGCTGAGCGCTGTGGGCCACCGCCCGGTTGTGGACAACTCCGCCACCCGAACGAGGACTTCCCCCCGCCAGTGCCTGCCTGACAGCTCCCTCCCCCAGCCCCGCGAACCGTCATCCGGCCCCTAGACACCGACCCCCGTGACCCGCAGGTACTGCTCCCGCACCTCCCGGTACCGCAGCAGCTCCGCCGCCAGCGGATCGAGGACCCGGGCCCGGCCGCACCCGGCCGCCGCCTCCCGCAGCCGCCGTTCCGCCTCCAGCCCGTACCGCCGCGCCGGCCCGCGCGCCGCCAGCCTGCAGGCCCACTCGACGCCCGGTCCGCCCACGATTCCGATCACCATCAGCAGCACCGGCACCCCGAGATTCGGCGACATGAAGCCGACGACCTGCCCCAGCAGCCAGAGCCCGCCGATGGCCTGAAGGACCGTCATGGCCGCCTGGGCCAGTACGGCGACCGGCCACCAGCCGGGCCGCGGCGGCCGTCCGACCGGCGCACCGGCTCGTACGGCCAGCTCGTCGAGCGCCTCGCACAACCCCTGTGACCCTCGTACGGCCGCCTCGCGCACCGCCTGTGCCCAGGGCGTGGGCAGGCCGCCCGCCGCCTGCTCGGCGACCGTACGGACCGCCTGCTCGACGCGCTGCCGTGCCGTGGCCTCCTCGTCGGCGTGGGTCCGTACGGAGAGGCGCCCGGTCGGTGGTTCGCGCCGGTCCTGGTACCAGCGCCACAGCCGCAGCCAGGGCGTGCCGCACGCGCGGTTGGCGTTGCGGCGCCACGCGCGCTCGGCCGCCTCGCCCGCCGCCGTGGCACCGACCGCGTCCGCCAGCCGGTCGGCGAACTCGTCGCGCGCCTCCTCGGTGAGCCCGGCCTGCCGCCGGTTCGCGTAGACCGGCCACAGACGGGCCGCTGCCGCGTCCACATCGGCGGAGATCCGGCGCGCCGCCGCTCCCCGCTCGGCCACGAAGTGACCCAGTACCTCGCGCAGTTCCGGGACACCGTCCCCGGTGAGCGCGGACAGGGAGAGGACGGTCGCGCCCGGCTCGCCGTACTCGCCGAGCGCGATCCCGTCCTCGTCGAGCAGCCGCCGCAGGTCGTCGAGGACCTGATCGGCGGCCTCCCCGGGCAGCCGGTCGATCTGGTTGAGGACTACGAAGGTGACCTCCGCGTGTCCCGCCATGGGCCGCAGATAGCGCTCGTGCAGCACGGCGTCGGCGTACTTCTCCGGGTCGACGACCCAGATGACGGCGTCGACGAGCGCCAGGATGCGGTCCACCTGTTCGCGGTGCTGGACGGCCGCGGAGTCGTGGTCGGGCAGGTCCACCAGGACGAGCCCGCGCAACTGCGCCTCGGCCTCCGCGCTCTGCAGCGGTCGCCGTCGCAGCCGCCCGGGGATGCCGAGCCGGTCGATGAGGCTCGCCGCGCCGTCGCTCCAGCTGCACGCGATGGGCGCGGCAGTGGTCGGCCTGCGTACCCCGGTCTCCGAAATGGCCACTCCGGCGAGCGCGTTGAAAAGCTGCGACTTGCCGCTTCCGGTGGCGCCCGCGATGGCGACGACGGTGTGCTGTCCGGAGAGCCTGCGCCGCGCGGTGGCCTCGTCCAGGACCTGTCCCGCCTCGGCGAGCGTCCTGCTGTCGAGCCGGGTGCGGGAGAGCCCCACCAGTTCACGCAGCGCGTCGAGACGGGACCGCAGCGACCCGTCGTACGCGAGAGGGGTCACTACGGGTGGCCTGCTGTCCACGACTGCCTCCTTCACGGGCCTGACGTGTCCCTCCGCCGTGGGGGACACGCGCCGCGCGATCAGCCCGTCGTCCCAGGAGACGCCGGATTCCGCGGCGTCGGCGGCGTCCGCGCCCGCCGTGCCGTCCGCACGGCCCTTGTTGCCAGGGCCGTCGATGCCGGCGATGCCGTCCGCGTCGTCCCCGGAAGCGGGCCTCTCGGGGTAGTCGTCGATCTCCACGCGCACGAGCCCGAACATGCGGCTCTCCGAACGGACACCGCCCTTGCCGGCGCCCCTCTTGCCTGAGTCCTTACGGAAGTCCTTCTTGCCGAAGTCCTTCTTGGGGGCGTCCTTCTTGCCGACGTCCCTCTTGCCGACGTCCTCCTTGTCGACGTCCCTCTTGCCGGGGTCCTTCTTGAGGGCGTCCTTGTGGTCGGTCACGAAATCGTCCTCCACGCGCGCGTGCCCATTGCCGCTGCCCTCGCGCCCTTCGTCGTCTCCGGGGTGATCGGCGTGATCCGTGTGGTCCGTGACGGCGGTCACCACGATCACCTCTCCTTCTGCAGTACGGACAGCGCGGCGATGAGTTCGGCCTGGGGTTCGGGGTGTACGTCGAGTGCGTCGAGCGGCGCGAGCCGCCGCTCCCGTTCGGTGTGCAGGGTCTTGTCGAGGTAGTCGCTGAGCAGCCGCCCGCCCTTGTCACGCAGCCGCAGGGCGCCGTGGGCCCCGATCCGCTCGGCGAGCCCTTCACCCGCGGACCGCGCCCGACGACCGCCCAGGAGCGCGGTGGCGACCAGCGCAGCCACCACCTCGGGATCCGGCGCGACGCTCTTCTCAAGGGCACGCACCTCCTCCTCGGCGTACTCCTCGAGGATCCGCCGCCAGCGCCGTACGGCCATCCCGATGCGGTGCTCGGCGCTCTCCAGCGTCGGATCACGGTCCGTCAGCCCCGGCGCGGACGCTCCGGGTTCGCGGCGCCAGGCCTCGTCGATGCGCTCGTCGGCGGCCGTGACGGCGCACAGCAGCAGCGCGGCCAGGCTCTCGGCGAGCGCGTCGAGCAGTTCGCCGGCGGTGCAGTCCAGCGGATAGCTGCGCCACCGCTTGAGCGCGTCACCGGCGAGCACGGCCCCGGCCTGCAAACGGCCCCGTACGCGCGCGTGCTCGCTGTCGTACGCCCCGTCGACGGCCGCGGTGAGCCGCAGGGCGGCGGCGTACTGCGCAGCCGCCGCACCGGCCAGCTCGGGCATCCGTGTCTTCAGCGAGTCGAGCACCCCGTACGCCGTGCGTGCCATCGCCTGCTGTCGGGCTCCCGGGTCCTCCACCTGTTCCGTGAGCCAGGCGAGCAGGGGCGCCACCGCGGTGGCCGGAAGCAGCCCCCCACCCCATGCCGACTCGGGCAACTCGGGCACGGTGAAGCGGGGTACGTCGCCGAGTCCCGCCTTGGCGAGGAGCGCGCCGTACTGACGCGACACCTCCGACACGACCTGGTGGGGCACCCGGTCGAGGACCGTGACGAGCGTCGCGTCGTGTTCCTTCGCGGTACGCAGCAGATGCCACGGCACCGCATCCGCGTACCGGGCAGCCGTGGTGACCATCACCCAGATGTCGGCAGCGCAGATCAGTTCGGCGGCGAGCACCCTGTTGTCGGCCACTAGGGAGTCGATGTCGGGCGCGTCCAGGAGGGCGAGCCCGCGCGGGAGGGTGTCGGCGGTCTCGATGCGCAGCACGCGCCCGTCGTCCTCACCCGGCAGCAGTGGGTCGTCCCCGGCGTCCTGTTGGGGCACCCACACGCGCGTGAGGTCGGGCAGTACGCGCATACCGCTGAACCAGTGATGGTCCTCCGGGTGGCACACGAGCACCGGGGTGCGGGTCGTGGGCCGCAGTACCCCGGCTTCGCTGACCCGCCGTCCCACAAGGGAGTTGACCAGTGTGGACTTGCCCGCCCCGGTCGATCCTCCGATCACGGCGAGCAAGGGTGCTTCGGGTTCTCTCAACCGGGGCACGAGATAGTCGTCGAGTTGCGCGAGCAGTTCGTCGCGGTTGGCACGCGCGCGTGGAGCCCCCGCNNGGCGACACGGTCGCGCAGGGCGGAAAGTGCGTCGAGCAGCTGAGGCCGTACGTCCAAGGTCACCACATGCGAAGAATGCCCAATTTTGGAGGCTTTCTGAAGCATATGAGCATGTCTGCGCGCCGATCAGACATACGAGGCGGAAGGGACGCATGGGGCGCAGGCATAACGAGTGCACAACACCCGGGGCGTGAGACGCCAAAAGCGATGCACGATTCGCACCTGCCTGCGATTATCAGGACCGCTTCACTGAACCTCCACATCGAGCCACGGAGGCGAAGCACCAAGGACAGGGACCCGGGCGCTCTATCCTTGTCCCCGGCAAGGTCACGGACCCGCCCACACCCGGGCACCAGCACCACAGGCCACCACACCCGGCCCCCGTAGCTCAGTGGATAGAGCAGGCGCCTTCTAAGCGCTTGGCCGCAGGTTCGAGTCCTGCC
>NZ_LIQZ01000580.1 GCF_001418655.1 Streptomyces phaeochromogenes
AGAGACAGGCCCCCAACCCCTCGGGCCGAGCCGGCGGCACGCCGACCCGCGCGGCCAGTGTGAGCGCGAGCCGGGCCGCGACCGCCGACACGACGGCCGCGAAGGCACCCCGCCCCCAAGAGGCCCCGTAGGCCTCGGCCAGCGCCGCCACCTGGGCGAACAGCACGAACACAAGGGTGATGACACCGAACGGCCCGATGTCCGACTGCTTCATGATGCGCAGCGCGTCCGCCGCCGGCTNNCGTCCGCGGTGTCGGCGAGCCCGTCGAGATGGAGGCCGCGCGTCAGGGCGGCGGGCACGGCGGCGGAGGCCACGGCCGCGAGCAGCGGCCCCGCGCCGAGGACCAGCAGGAACAGACCGAGCGCCGCGGCGGCGAGACCCACGACCAGCCCGGCGACGGGCGCGCACAGCATCCCGGCCCGCGCCGCCTCACGGTCCCACCGCGTCACCGCGACGGGCAGCACGGTGAGCGTGCCGAAGGCGAAACGGAGGCCGTCGGACCAGGAGGTTCCGGGAGTTTCCGGCGGGGGCGTGGACACCGGCGCAGGTTACCCGGCGGCCCGGAAGCCGCCCACGGCAGCCGCGGATAAAGTGCGCACATGGGTCATTGGTGGACAAGGAACATCACCGAACCGGGAAAGCTGCCACTGCTGCTGGCGCTCTCCTCCTTCGTACTGACCTTTGTGATCACCCGGATCGTCGTCCGGATGATCCGCGCGGGCAAGGGCCCCTTCGGCAACGTCGAGGCCGGCGGCGTCCACATCCACCACGTGGTCCCCGGAGTCGTCCTGACCGTGATCGGCGGCTTCGGCGCGGTGGCCAGCGGCCGGCACGGCTTCGGCTCGGCCGCGTTCGCCGTGGTGTTCGGCATCGGCGCGGGTCTTGTCCTCGACGAGTTCGCGCTGATCATGCATCTCGACGACGTCTACTGGAGCGAGGAGGGCCGCAAGAGCGTCGAGGTCGTGGTGGTCACGGCGGCCCTGGTGGGCCTGATGCTCAGCGGCTTCCTGCCGTTCGGCGTCAACGACCTCACCGAGGACGAACTGCAGGACCGCGCGGGCGTCATCGTGAGCATCGGGCTGAACTTCCTCATCTCGCTGCTCGCCCTGAGCAAGGGCAAGGCGCGTATGGCGATCTTCGGTGTGATCGTCCCGCTCGTCGCCCTGGTCGGCGCGATCCGCCTCGCCCGCCCCGGCTCGCCGTGGGCCAAGCGCTTCTACCGCAGACGGCACCGCGCCCGGGCCAAGGCCCAGCTGCGGGCCTACCGCCACGACCGCCGCTGGGCGGGCCCCCGCCGCAAGGTTCAGGACTGGATCGGCGGCAAACCGGACCCGGAACCCGTCCGGTCCCTGCCCGGCGGCCGGTGACGCAGCCCGGAGATCCCGCACAGCACCAGCACGGCCGCGATCGCGGCCAGATGCTCCCTGCCCGCCAGGTTCTCCTTGAGCAGCACCTCCACCACCATGGCCGCGACGACGACCCCCGCGGTGACGTACGCGCGATAGCGCCGGCAGAGGAAGACCGCGAGCCCGACCACGGCCGCCGACGGCCCGGTGTCCACGACCAGCGAGTCCGAGGCGGGCAGCCCCAGAAAGCCGTGCGGGCCCAGCGCGATGCCCACGCGCGCGTAGAGGGTGCCGGCCAGCGTGGCGACGTACGCGATGACGAGCGTGCGCCACCGGCCCAGACAGATCTCGGCGATCCCGAACACGAGCAGGATCTGCGCGAGCGCACCCCACACGGGCAGGTCCAGAGCCGGTACGAAGAGGGAGAGCGGGGTGCGCAGAAGGGCGAGCCAGAGCGGGTCCTCAGCGCGTACGGCACCGATGTTCTGGACGAACTGGTAGCCCCACGGCTGGTTCTGCACGTACTGCGTGAGCGCCGTCAGGCACACCGCGGCGACGGTCATGGGGATCGCCCGCAGGCGCCGCTCGACGAGACCCGCGCGCACGGCCGCGTACAGCGGGCCCCATTCGCGGCGGGCCAGTCGGACGAGGGCGCTCATGGGCGCGCGCCGCTCTGTCCGCGCGTGCTCATCGGCGCGCACCGCTCTGCTCACGCGTGCTCATCGGCGGGCGGCCACGGGTCCGTGCGTACTCGTCCGGCTCATCTGCGCGTACTCATCTGTGCGACTCCAGGTGCTTGCGGTGCAGCCACTTCGGTAGGCCCGGCGCCTCCAGGAACCCCTCCGCGCGGGCCGCGGCGATGCCGATGCGCGGCAGGTCACCGCTCTTCTCGAAGAGCAGGAACCGCGGTTCCCAGATGGGCCGGTACTTGGCGTTGGCGCGGTACAGCGACTCGATCTGCCACCAGCGCGAGAAGAAGCTGAGCAGCGACCTCCACAGCCGCAGTACCGGGCCCGCGCCGAGACGCGCGCCACGTTCGAAGACGGAACGGAACATCGCGAAGTTGAGCGAGACCTGCGTGATCCCGATCTCGGGGGCCTGCTGGAGGAGCTGGATGACCATGAACTCCATCAGCCCGTTCTCGGAGTCCCGGTCCCGCCGCATCAGGTCGAGGGAGAGCCCGTGCGGCCCCCAGGGCACGAAGGAGAGCACCGCTCGCAGCTCGTCCGCGCCTTCCCCCGCCCGGCTGTTCGTGCATTCGAGCATCACGCACCGGCCGTCGCCCGGATCCCCGAGCCGCCCCAGCGCCATGCTGAAGCCCCGCTCGGTCGCCCCGTCCCGCCAGTCGTCGGCCCGCTTCAGCAGGTACGCCATCTCGTCGGCCGGGATGTCCTCGTGGCGACGGATGCGGACCCGGTAGCCCGCGCGCTGGATGCGGTTGCAGGCCTGGCGGACGGTCCGCATGGCCCGCCCGTCGAGCGTGAACTCGGCCGTCTCGACGATCGCCTCGTCGCCGAGCTCCAGCGCGTCGAGGCCATGGCGCGCGTAGATGGTCCCCGCCTCCTCGCTCGCGCCCATCACTGCCGGGATCCAGCCGTGGGCGCGTGCCTCGGCGAGCCAGGGGTCGATGGCGCCGGGCCACGCCTCGGGGTCGCCGATCGGGTCGCCTGAGGCCAGCGAGACACCGCTCACGACGCGGTAGACGACGGCTGCCTTGCCGGTCGGCGACCACACCACGCTCTTCTCGCGGCGCAGCGCGAAGTAGCCGAGGGAGTCACGGTCACCGTTCCGGTCGAGCAGCGCCCGCAGCCGCTCCTCGTCGCCCTCGGTGAGCGGGTCGACGGCACGGCGGGAGCGGAAGGCCGCGTAGAAGACGGCGAGGACCAGCAGGGTGCTGAGCACGTTGATGGTGACGTTCACCCAGTTGGGAGTGGTGATCCCGGGGAAGCGGGCGTCGTCGGCGGCGACCGAGATCAGCCGCAGGGTGCCGTAGCGCCAGCGGTCGGGGAAGGTCGAGCGGTCGGCGTCGTGCGCGTCGTTCGTGACGGTCACCAGGAGCGCGGCGAGCAGCGAACAGAGCAGCAGTCCGCCGACCGCCACGGCAGCCGCCAGCTTCGGGTTCGAGCGGTCGCCCTTCGCGTAGAACTCGCGCCGGCCGACGAGGAGGGACGCCACGAAGGCGGCCGTCAGGGCGAGGGAGATCCAGTTCTGCGGGTACGCGCGGATCTCCGGAAAGACCATCGCGAAGGCGAACAGCAGCAGGAAGAGCCCGCTGAGTACGAGGTTGAGGATCCAGGCGGCTCGTTTGCGGCGGCGCATCGTGATCGCCAGGAACATCGTGAACGCACCCGACGCGAAGCCTGCCGTCAGGAGGTACGGGGTGAAGTAGTTCTCGGTGTTGTGGCGGCGCACGTCCTGGCCGAGGGAGACCCAGACGGCGCTCAGGAAGTTGAGGAACGCGACGAGGCGGAGGTACCAGACGGCGAACGAGGCGGCTCGCCGTGAGGCGGGGGTGGTCGGGCGGGCGGCGTCGCCTGTGCGGGCGGGGGCCCGCGCTGGCTCCGGAGCCGGGGTTTGCTTGACGGCGGTTCGGGCGCTTCCCATGAAACGGGATCATATGGGGCACTACGGTGTGTGAGTGTCTATGGGGAGCGGTGGTTCGGTCGGGGGCGGGTGCGGGTGAGTTGGGGGTGCCCGCGCAGTTCCCCGCGCTCCTAAAAGCAGGGGCTGCGCCCCATGCTTTTGTCTTTTGAGGGGCGCAGGGAACTGTGCGAGCAACCCCAACCGACCCGCACCCGACGAACTACCCCCAGCCGCTATTCCTTCTCGGGGTCCTCGGAACTCTCGGGGTCCTCGGAACTCTCCGGGCTCTCCGGCAGCTCCGCCGCCAAGGCAGCCGCGGCCTGAACCAAGGGCAGTGCGAGCAACGCCCCCGCCCCCTCCCCAACAGTCACCCCGTGATCGAGAAGCGGCTCAAGAGCCATCCGATCGAACGCCTTCGCCTGGGCGGGCTCACCACTGGTCTGCCCCGCCAGCCACCAGTCCGGCGCCCGGAAGGCGACCCGCTGCCCGACCAGCGCGCACGCGGCCGAGACGACTCCGTCAAGGATCACCGGCGTCTTCCGCGCGGCACTCTGCAGCAGGAACCCGGTGATCGCGGCAAGATCCGCCCCGCCCACCGCCGCGAGCAACTGCAGCTGATCCCCGAGAACCGGCCGAGCGCGACGCAGAGCGTCGCGAACCGCCGCACACTTCCGCATCCAGGCGAGGTCGTCGATGGCCCGCCCGCCACGCCCGGTGACGACCGACGCGTCGGTGCCGCACAGCGCCGCGATCAGCACGGCCGCGGCGGTGGTCCCGCCGACACTCACGTCCCCGAGCACGACGAGATCGGTCCCGGAGTCCGCCTCCTCGTCCGCGACGGCGACCCCCGCGAGGAAGGCGGCCTCCGCCTCCTCCAGGGTCAGCGCGTCCTCCACGTCGATCCGCCCGGAGCCACGTCGCACCCGATGCCGTACGACCTCGTCGGGCAGGCTCTCCGGCTCGCAGTCGAGCGCCATGTCCACCACGCGCACGGGCACCCCGAGCCGCCGGGCCAGTACCGAGACGGGGGTCGCGCCGTCGAGCACGGCGCGCACCAGCTCGTCCGCGCTCCCCGCGGGCCGCGCCGACACCCCCAGCGAGGCGACCCCGTGGTCACCCGCGAACAGCACCACACGCGGACGCTCGATCGCCCGCACCGGCACGGCCGACTGCGCGGCGGCCAGCCACTCACCGAGGTCGTCGAGGCGGCCCAGGGCCCCGGGCGGCACGACCTGCCGCTCCCGGCGCGCCTCGGCGTCACGGCGTACGCCACCGTCGGGGCGCTCGATCAGATCGGTGAAGTCGTCGAGATTAAGCGAGCTCATTCGCCGAACAGTACCGGCAGTGATCGGGCCGGTCTCCTGACGGTCGGTCAGTGCGCTGCACAGGGTCGTTGCATCGAAGATCGCTATCCCATACGTTCCGGTTTGCAGTGGATTGTCATACCGGTTTGTATCGACCGGTAGTAGCTCATATCAGCCTCTACAAGGTCGTACCGCGTCGGACCGGCAGGAGCAGACAGACCATGCCCCCCACACCCGCAACGCCTCCCGCACCCGCCACACC
>NZ_LIQZ01000581.1 GCF_001418655.1 Streptomyces phaeochromogenes
CCACAGCCACCACCTCGGCGGGAAGTCGTTTCGCCGCCGAGGTGGTGGCTGTGGAAGCGTTGGGTGTCACGGTGGTCATGAGGTCCTCCTCCTGCGGTTCGCGGTGAGCAGGAAGGCGTACGACACGATCACGATGACGAGACCGAGGATGAAGGACACGGTGGCCGCGTAGTTGGTCTGCTGGCTGATGAAGGCGACCGAGTAGGCGTAGAGGTTGGCGGTGTAGGAGCTGTTGATGACGTCCGGGGCGACCTTCATCAGCAGGCTCGGTTCGTTGAACAGCTGGAAGCTGCCGATCACCGAGAACAGCAGGGTGAGCGTCAACGCCGGGCGCAGCGCGGGGAGTTTGACGGACCAGGCGATCCGCCAGGCGCCGGCGCCGTCCATGGCTGCCGCCTCGTACAACTCGGCGGGGATGGTGCGCAGGGCCGCGTAGAGGATGATCATGTTGTAGCCGACGAACTCCCAGGTCACGATGTTCGCGAGGCTGCCGAGCATCCAGCTGTCGCTGAGGAAGTGCGGGGCCGGCAGGTGGAGATCGCGGCTGATCTGGGCGAAGGGGCCGAAGTCGGGGCCGTAGAGGTAGCCCCACATGAGGGTGGCGATCACGCTGGGGACGGCGTACGGGACGAAGATGCCGAGCCGGATCACGCGGGACAGCCGCAGCAGGCCGCTGTCCAGCGCGAGTGCGAAGAACAGGGCAAGGAGCAGCATCACGGGAACCTGGATGATGAAGAACAGCGCGACGCGACCGATGCCCTTGCGGAGGAGGGGGTCCTTCAGGGCCGTTACGTAGTTGTCCAGGCCGACGAACGACGAGCCGCCGATGAGCTTCTCCTGGAACAGGCTCAGGTAGGCGGCGTAGCCGAGCGGGGCGAGGAAGAGCAGCACGAACAGCACCATGAACGGGGCGATGAACAGGGCCCCGGCCGTGCCGTGGCGCCGTCGTGGTGAGGACTTCGTGCGAACGGCCTTTGAAGCAGGGGCCGTTGTCGTGGTGGCCATCGTCAGCCTCCCTTGACCGTGAAGCCCTGGCCCTTGGCGAAGGTCGTGATGCGCGTCTGCCACGCACCGAGCGCGCGGACGGTGTCGGACTTGTTGGCGAGGGACTTGCCGACGGTCTCCGTCCAGTCCGTGGCCACCCGGTCGAGGAACGGAGGCCACTGGAAGGAGGGGTTGACCTGTGAACTGATGTCCGCGAAGACCTCGTTGACCTTCTGGCCGCCGTAGAAGGCGGGCGTGTCCCCGAGGAAACTCGCGTCGGACAGGAGGGCCTTGGTCGCCGGGAAGAAGAACTGCTCGGTGGCGAACATCTTGGCGCTGGCGGGGTCGCTGTTGAGGAACTGCGCGAACACCGCTGCCTGGATCGGGTTCTTGGTGGAGCGGATGACCGCGGTGGTCGAGCCGCCCCAGTTGCCCGAGCTGGGCTTGGCGGCGTCCCACTGCGGGAGCGGGGCCGCGCGCCACTTGCCTGCGGTGGCCTTGGCGGAGCCGGAGAGGAAGGCCGGGCCCCAGGCGCCGGTGAGCCAGGTGGCGTACTTGCCCTTGTTGAGTGCGGCGTACCAGCCGTCGGTGAAGTCGGGCTCGACGCCGATCACGCCCTCCTTGGCGAGCGTGCCCCAGTACTCGCCGAGCTTCCTGGAGGCGGCGTCGTCGACGCTCACGGTGATGTCGCTCTTGCCGGAGGTCACGTACGGCTTGGCGCCCGCCTGCCAGAGCAGGCCGTGCCAGGCGGCGACCTGGTTGGCGGCGAGGTTGGTGAGGTAGACGTCCGGGTCGGCCTTGTGGAGCTTGCGGGCCGCCGCGGCGAACTCGTCCCAGGTCGTGGGGACGTCGATGCCGTGCTGGTCGAAGATGTCCTTGCGGTACAGCATGCCCATCGGGCCGGTGTCCTGCGGGATGGCCCAGACCTCGCCGCTGCTGCCGCTGACCTGGCCCCAAGTCCAGTCGACGAACGTGGACTTGAGTCCGGAGGCGCCGTACGGGCGCAGGTCCAGCAGGCTGTCGGTGATGGTGAAGGTCGGGATGGCCTGGAACTCGATCTGCACCATGTCCGGGGCGCCGCTGCCCGCCTTGAGTGCGGTGCGCAGCTTGGTGTACTGGGGCGTTCCCTGACCGGCGTTGACAACCTTGACCTTGACGGCCGGGTACTTCTTCTCGAAGAGCGCGACCTCCTTGTCGATGTTCGGGACCCAGGTCCAGAACGTCAGCTCGGTCGGCGTCTGCATCGCCTTGTCGATGTCGGCCTGGCTGACCGGCTTGGCGGAGGTTCCGCTGGTGCCGTCGCTGTCGCCGCCGCAGGCGGACAGCGCGCCGCTCAGCGACAGCGCTCCCGTCGCGGTGAGGAAGAGCCGACGGTTCATGGAGGAGGAGCCGGATGTGGGCATGGTGAACTCCCGCCGATGGCGAAGGGGCCGGCACGCCGGGGGAGGGCGTGCGGAAAAGGGATGGCGAAGGGGAGGTGTGGGCGCGACGATCTGGACGTCGAAGCCACAGGTTCGGGGAGCGTGGCCGCGCAGCCGGTGTGCGGCACGCAGATGTGTGCGGGCAGCCGGGGAGCGCTGAGGCCATGCGGCTCAAGAGCCGCTGGGTGAAACGGAGTTCGCGTGTTGGCCGTACTGCGGGGTCGTCCGCAGCGGCGGGGGCGCGGTTGGGATGGACGGGGCCGAACCATGGCCGGTACGGCGGCTCGCCCCTGGGATCACATGCCGGATCCGGCTCGGCGGCCGGGCTGATCGGCGCTGTTCAGTGGTGGGTGGACGAGCCTCCCTTCGGAAGCGGGGAGCTGGAGGTGCTTTCACGGGATCGCGTGGCGGTACGTCGCCGACGTCCCGGAGGCGTCCGGGGCGGCGGGGGCTGGGCCGAGGCACGGACGACGAGGTCAACCGGTGGGTCGCTCGCAGGCAGCGCCTCTGCCTGAGGGTTCTCGATCGCGTGCACGAGCCGTTTGAGGCCCTCCTGCGCCACGGTGTCGAACGGCTGCCGCACCGTGGTCAGCGGGGGAGTCACATAGGCGGCGACCGGGATGTCGTCGAAGCCGACGACGCTGACGTCCTCCGGCACTCGCCGGCCGGCTTCCGTCAGGGCCCGGATCAGACCGATGGCCATGTCGTCGTTGGCGGCGAACACCGCCGTCACCTCGGGGTCGGCGGCCAGTTCCCGTCCTGCCGCGTAGCCGGAAGCGGCCGACCAGTCGCCCTCGATGACCGGCGGTTCGTCCCTGCCGTGTGCGGCCAGAGTCGCCCGCCATCCCTCGAGACGGTCCTTGGCGGCGTACCACCGCTGGGGACCGGCGAGGTGATGGACCGTCACATGCCCCAGGTCCAGCAGGTGTTCGACGGCTGCCCGGGCCATCAGATCGGCGCCGCCCGCCCCGGTCAGCACCGTGGAGGCCGTGAAGGGTGGTGGCGCGCCGAGGACCAGGACCGGCACGCCGACGTGGACGGACAGGTCCCCTTCGCTTCCTTCCTCCTCGATCGGCTCGGAGATGACGATGCCGTCCACGCCCTGGTCGAGGAGTGAGCCGACGGCGCCGGCGACGCCCGCGGGGTCGCCTTCCATCGTGTTGACCACGCGGAGCGCGTAGCCCGTGTCCCGGACGACCCGCTCCACACCCATGAGGAGTGAGGCGGGACCGTACAGGGCCGTGCCCAGCGTCACCACGCCGATCGAGCGGGTTCGCCCGGAGGCCAGCGCCCGGGCGGCGTTGTTGCGCCGGTAGCCGAGCTGCTCGGCGGCTTCGAGGACACGCCGACGCACCTCGGGGGAGACGTACGGCTCGTCGTTGAAGACCCGCGACACCGTCTTCTGCGAGACCCCGGCCAACCGGGCCACGTCCACGCTGCGCGGCGCACCGGGACTCCCGTCCCGTCCTGAACCTCGCGTCATTGCGTCTCCCGATGGCTGCACGATCGAGCCCAATACTGTCAGACGCTGTTGTCTGACTGCGCTGTCATGTCTACGCAGTCATAGGACGGTCGTCAAGAGTCTGGAACGTATCCGTAACGTCCGTCCGCGTCGGCCCGGCCCGGCCGAGTCCGCCATCATGTCGGCGCCGCCGGCGGCGTGGGGGCCCTGCCACACCCTGGAACGCCGATGGGTGTAGCTCTCCTCCGGGGAAGCCCTTGAGCTGGGAGAACGCTGGTTGATGGTGTGGGCGAGGTAGGCGTCCTTCTACCGTGGTGGGTGGAGTAGGGGGCGTCGATGGTGTCGTTGATCGCGGAGTTGGAGACGCGGGAGACGGCGGCGCGTGTCCGGGTGGAGGAACTCGAGGCGGAGATAGCCGAGTTGACCTCACGGTTGGCGGGTGAGCGTGAGGTGCGGTCGCGTCTTCCCGACGCGGAACTCTCACTACCCACCCACATGCACTCCCACGGCCTGCGCCGGCTCGCCGTCCTCGAAGCCGTTCGCGGCTCCTACGACCAGGCCAAAGAGGCAATTGACCGCAGCTGCGGGAGAGTTCTGGGCAAACGGCAGGCCGAACTGCTGCTGGTCGTCGCCGCGGCGGTGGACGTCGATGACTTCCACCGGTGCAGGATTCCGCTCCCGTCGACCGCCGCGACCGCGCTCGTGATGCAGGTCGACGGCAAGGGCGTCTTCATGCGGCCCGAGGCTCTGCGGCCCGCGACGCTCAAAGCACACCTGAACGGCCGGCGGGCTCTGCGCACCCGGCTGGCTCCGGGCGAGAAACCGCACCGCAAGCGGATGGCCACCCTGGCCTGCGTCTTCGATGCCGACCCGCCCCGCGTCGGCCCCATGACGTGATCGCCCCGCCTGAGGGCCGCAGCACCACACGGACGCCTCACCCGGGGCCAAGAGCACAGCGCACGTGGCTCACCACCTCCCTCGTCCACCCGCCCGAGCACGTGATCGCCGCCGCATTTGACCAGGCCGAAGCCCGCGACCGGAGCCATCTGCGCGACTGGGTGGTTCTGGTCGACGGCGCCCGTCACCAGCTGGAGTTGATCCGAGCCGAAGCCGACCGGCGCCACATCAAGGTGCACATCCTGCTCGACTTCGTACACGTGGCCGAGTACGTCTGGGAGGCGGCCCACTGCTTCCACAAGCCCGGCACTCCCGACGCCGAAGTCTGGGTCGCCGGTCACCTCACCACGATCCTCCACGGGCAGGCAGACCGAGCCGCCGCCGAGATCACGGCCGAGGCCGACCGGGCCCACCTGCACGGAACGAGGCGCGAAAGCGCCGACTCGTGCGTCCGCTACCGCACCGGACACCTCGACCAGCTTCGCTACGACACCGCCTTCGCAGCCGGCTGGCCCATCGCCACCGGCCCGATCGAAGGCGCCTGCCGCCACTTGATCGGCGACCGCCTCGACATCACCGGCAGCCGCTGGGGACTTGACGGAGCCGAAGCCGTTCTCACGCTCCGAGCCCTCATCGGCAACGGTGATTGTGCCGCCTACTGGCGACACCACCTCGCCCGCGAACACGAACGCCTCTACCCCACTCCCGACCAGCACAACTACGAACTCACGGCCTGATCAGGAACCTCCCTCAAGGAGAGCCACACCCAACGCCTGTACCCCGCCCCCGACCAGGCCGAATACGACCTGACCGCCTGAATACGACCGTCACTCAGGAAAGCCGCACACATCACGCAAGGGCGAACCGGTGCCGGTGCTACGGTCCCAGTATGTCCAAGGCCAAGATCGACGGCGTCGCCGCCGAGTTCTTCAGTGCGTTCGACAACAGGGGCGGCAAGGCCGCAGATGTGGATCGGGTCCGCCGACTGGTAGTGCCTGGGGGCGTCCTCATCAAGGCAGGGCCGGAGTTCACGGTGTACACGGTGGAGGAATTCATCGAGCCACGCCAACAACTGCTGGCCGAGGGCCGACTGGTGAACTTCAACGAGTGGGAGACCGCGGAGCGCACCGAGACCGTCGGCGCCATCGCATCGCGGTTCAGTGAGTACCGGAAATCCGGGATCCTCGACGGCGTGCCCTTCGAGGGCGGCGGGACGAAGACGATGCAGTTCGTACTCACCCCGGATGGCTGGCGGATCGCTGCGGTCTCCTGGTGCGACCGGCCCTGAGGTCAAAAGCGGCACCGCCGCACGATCTGGAGTACCCCTCCAGGGTCAGCTCGAAGGGGGCAGGCGCAGTTGCATCCAGACCGAGCTGATGTAACCGCCGTTCTTCGTGGCGTACTCGGCGAAGGTGCCCACGTCGGTGAAGCCGAACTTACGGTGCAGAGCAACCGAAGCGTCATTGGGAAGTGCGATCCCAGCCAGCGCGACATGGACCGGCTGCGAGCGCAGCGTTTCGATGAGGGTGCGGTACAGCGCCGAACCAATCCCAGCGGCCCGCGCATCGGGATCCACGTAGACGCCCAGTTCAACCGTTTGATCGAAGGCCGGATGCGTCCGGTAGGGACTGCTTGAGGCGCACCCGAGTACCCGATAGCCGGTAGTGGCCACAAACAGCCGGTGCGGACCCGTGTCGGAGAATCTCTCGAACCACTGCAAGCGGCTCTCCACCGTGACCGGTTGGGTATCGAAAGTGATGATCGAGTGGGTGACGTAGTGGTTGTAGATCCGCACCAGCTCAGGAAGATCATCTTTGCGTCCGGTGCGTACTACCAGCCCGTCGCCGGCACGACGCCCGGCCTCGAGGTCTCTTCCTGCCATGGGCCGCATCCTGCCATGGTCGTTCTCCCAGATCAGCCCGTCCCTGCAGAAGAGCTACACCCAACGCCGATTCCCGACCTGGCACGGTCTGCCGTGATGCGCGAACAGTGACCAGGCCAGATGCTCGCTGAAGATCCTCGTACAGCCCCCGACCTCGGCGGCGGAGCCGCGTGGACCCCGACCTGTTCAGGCCCCCCGCAGAAACGCGAGAACCGAGGAGATGAACGGTTGCCCTGGTCCGGTTGCGGCCTGGCCTGGCCCGGCCCGAACGAGACTGCGACACGGCGGTCTCGGCGAGCGGCCGAAGCAGTCCGATCTTTAGGCCTGGGCAGCAGCGTGCTGCTCTGCCCAGGGCTCGGCTCAGAGCAGGGACTCGGCGGTGATCGGCAGGTCGCGCACCCGCCGGCCGGTGGCGTGGAAAACGGCGTTGGCGATGGCGGGTGCCACGCCTACCAGGACGACCTCGCCGAGGCCCTTGACGCCGAGGGGGTCGGCTTCGTCGTCGCGGCCGTCGACGTAGATCGCCTTGAGTTCGGGGACGTCGGCGTTGACGGGGACCAGGTAGTCGGCGAGGTTGGCGTTGACGATCCGGCCGTCGCGGTGGTCGGTGACCGTGTGC
>NZ_LIQZ01000582.1 GCF_001418655.1 Streptomyces phaeochromogenes
TTGGGGGGACTGGGGGCCGCCCGCCCTGTGCCAGCGGGCGGTGATGGCCGATGGTTCGCGGCCGTCCTCCTCCGCCTGGTGGAGTTCGTGGCCCAGGAGGTCCTCCGGCTGGACCCAGGTCAGGCGGAGAGGGGTCATGACAGCTCCGCGTAGGCCGTCTCGTGGGTGCGGCGGCGGCTGGTGTCGCGGGTGAAGATCTCGCGGGTCACCTCTGTGAGCGTCGTCGCGGGGGCCTGCAGGTCCAGGCGGCTGGACTCCGCCACCGTCTTGGCCCAGTCGGGCGGGATCTCCGCGCCGAGGGCGCCTGCCAGGGCCCCGGCCATCGTGGCGATCGAGTCGCAGTCGCGGCCGTAGTTCACCGAACCCAGGACCGCGTGCCGGTAGTCGCCGCGGGAGATCAGCAACATGGCCAGGGCGACCGGGAGTTCCTCGATGGAGTGGATGCGGGAGGGGCGACGGGCGCCCAGGGACGGGGCGCGGTAGTCGGGACCCACCGTGTCGTAGGGAGCCACCGCCTGGCGGAGCGGGATCAGCGCCGACTCGAAGTCCGAGTAGCGCGATGCCGTGTCGCAGACCGTCTCGATGGCCGCCCGGGTGCCGTCCTTCGCCAGGGAGAGACATGCTTCGACCACCGAGTCCGGGGTCGCGCCGGGTGTGCAGGCCGCCGCCACTCCCGCCGCGAAGACGCCCGCCGCCTCTCGTCCGTACGACGACTGGTGGGCGCCCGCGATGTCGAGGGCCTCGGCGTACGCGCCCGCCGGGTTGGCCGCGTTGACCAGGCCGACCGGGGCCATGTACATCGCCGCACCGCAGTTGACGATGTTGCCGGTGCCGGCCTCGCGGGGGTCCGTGTGGCCGTAGTGGATCCTCGTCACCAGCCACTTCTCCGCCAGGAAGATCCGGTGGAGGGGAAGCGCCTCGGCCTCCAGCTCCGGGATCCAGCGCGGTGTCGTCATCAGGTCGGGGACCAGGTGGTCGGCGACGGCGTACGCGTCCAGGTGGTCGCGGACCTTCGCGTACACCCGTACCAGCGCGTGCGTCATCAAGGTGTCGTCGGTGACGTGGCCGTGGCCCTTGTGGTACGGGGCGATGGGGCGGGCCGTGCGCCAGTCGTCGCCGTTCCAGGGGCCGACGATGCCGTGGACCCGGCCGCCGTGGCGTTCGGCGATCTGCTCGGGGGAGTAGCCCTCGACGGGGCCGCCGAGCGCGTCGCCGACGGCGGCTCCCACGAGGCTGCGGGTGATCCGTTCTTCCAGAGTTGCGGGTGCGGTGGGCGTCATGTCCGAATCATCCCCCTGAGAAGGCCAGTTCCGTGGCTGCCAGCAGTTCGGCGAGTTCCACCAGGTCCGTGCCGGTCAGACGGGGGAGCGCGCAGCCGGAGAGCGTGCGGCACGCGTCCCGCCAGGAGGCCGGGATCGCCG
Organism: Streptomyces phaeochromogenes; assembly: GCF_001418655.1. GTDB lineage: Bacteria > Actinomycetota > Actinomycetes > Streptomycetales > Streptomycetaceae > Streptomyces > Streptomyces phaeochromogenes. The sequence continues at coordinate 1,422 of NZ_LIQZ01000582.1, forward strand.
CGCCGCCGCCGATCGCGCCGGTCAGCGCGCCGACGAGAGCGGGGGCCGAGTCCGCCACCCGCGACAGACACGCGGCCGCGGGTACCGCCTCGGCGATCCGGCCGTGCGAGGCGGTGGCGAGCGCGAGGGCCACCGGGACGGTCTCGGCGGCGGCGATGCCGTAGCTGTAGACGTGGTCGACGATCTGGTGCTCCAGCAGGGGTACGAGGCTGAAGGCGCTGTCGGCCTCGCGGGCGAGCGCCAGCGCGTGGCGGGCGTTGCGGCCGATCTCCGTGGACTCCGGGAGTTCGGCGAGCGCGGCTGCCACGCAGGTGTCGGCGTCCTCGCCGGCCAGGGCGAGGGCCAGCGCCGCCGCCATCGCTCGGGCGCCGTGCACGCCGTCGCCGTCCTGGGTGTAGCGGGCGTCGAACTCGGCCAGTTCCGCGGCGAGTTGGGGGTCTCCGGCGTGGGCCACGGCCAGTACGCAGGCCCGTACGCATGCCGCGTCGTCGAAGTAGTGGGGGTTGTCGTGGCCGGTGGCGGGCGGGCGCAGGCCGGTGGCGAGGTTGCCGAGACCCGCCCGTACGGAGATGCGGGCGCGCAGGGGGAGTACGGCCGACTCGACCTCGGGGGCGCGGTCCGCCGCCGCGGCTACCTCGCTGGCGATGGCGTTCCAGGAGAGGTCGATGGCCGCGCGCATGCGGCGTTCTCGGCTCAGGTCGCCGAGTGCGCCGGGGTCGGTGGCGCGTAGGACCGCCTCCGCTGCGAATGCCGCCCATTCGGCGTCGTCCGAGGGGCCGAGGCGTAGGGGTTCCGGGGGTTGGTTCAGGGCGATGGGGACGGGGAGGGTGGTCGTGGCGTTCTGTTCGGCGAAGGTGTCCAGTTCTCGGGTGAGGCGTCTGGTCCATTCGGGCATGCGGGCGGCTCTGTGTCTGGCTGCG
>NZ_LIQZ01000583.1 GCF_001418655.1 Streptomyces phaeochromogenes
GGGGAGAGCGGTGCGGGACCCGCGCGTGGCGGTCATCGGGATGGCGCTGAGGTTTCCGGGGGCTGACACACCCGAGCAGTACTGGCACGACATCCGGTCCGGGGTGTCCCACGTACGGCCCTTCACGGACTCCGAGTTCGCCGCCGCGGGCCTGCCCGAGGAGCTCTACCGCGACCCGGACTTCACCGGAGCGAGCGCGCTGCTGCACGGCGTCGACGGCTTCGACGCCGGGTTCTTCGGGATGAGCGGGCGAGAAGCCACCCTGACCGATCCCCAGCAGCGGTTGTTCCTGGAGTGCTGCCACCACGCGCTGGAGGACGGCGGGTACGCCGGAACCGGCAACCGCGGCGTGGGCAATCGTGACGCGGGCGACCGGATCGGCGTCTACGCGAGTGTCGGGTACCGCCTGTACTCACTGCACAGCTATCTCGCCTCCAACATCGGTGAGTCGAGCCGCGGCGACGACTGGACCACGGTGAAGCAGATCCAGGTCGGCAACTACCCGGATTTCACGGCCAATCGGGCCGCGTTCCGGCTCGGGCTCGACGGTCCGGCGGTGAATGTCGCGACCGCCTGTTCCAGCGGGCTCGTCTCGGTCCATCTGGCCTGTCAGGCGCTGCTCGCGGGCGACGCGGACCTCATGGTGGTGGGATCGGCCGCCCTGCATCTGCCGCAGGTCACCGGGCACCGCCATGTGAAGGGCTCGACGATCTCCAAGTCCGGTGCGGTACGGGCCTTCGACGCCGCCGCGGACGGCACGGTCGGCGGCAACGGGGTGGCCGCGGTACTCCTCAAGCCGCTCGCGAACGCCCTCGCCGACGGCGACACCGTGCACGCCGTCATCCTGGGCTCCGCGGTCACCAACGACGGTGCGGACAAGGCGGGTTTCGCCGCTCCGGGTGTCGCGGGCCAGCGCGACGCCGTGCTCGGCGCGCTGGACCGCGCCGGTGTCGGGGCCGAGACGATCGGCTATCTGGAGGCGCACGGCACCGGCACCTACAAGGGTGATCCGATCGAATTCGCCGCGCTCAGCGAGGCGTTCCGGCGGCACACGGACCGCAGGGGCTTCTGCGCGCTCGGGTCCACCAAGCCCGCCATCGGGCACCTGGACAGCGCGGCGGGGCTCGCGGGGCTGGTCAAGGCGGTTCTGGTGCTGCGGCACGGTGTCGTTCCGCCGCTGGTGAACCTGACCCGGCCCAACCCCCAACTCGGGGTCGAGGAAAGCCCGTTCACGCTTCCGCGGCGTGCCATGCCCTGGCCGTTGCAGGGCGACGGGCCCCGGCGGGCGGGTGTGCACTCCATCGGCATGGGCGGCACCAACGCCCATGTGATTCTGGAAGAGGCCCCGGCCGCCCCCGGCCGGACCGTGGGTACCCCGGTTCCCGTACTCCTGCCGCTCTCGGCGCACAGCCCCAAAGCCCTGGAGGAGTACGCCCGTTCCTTCCGCGACGCCCTGGTGCGGCGCCCGGACATGGCACCGGCCGACCTCCTCACGACCGCCGCGCTCGGGCGCCGGCACCTGCGCCACCGGCTGGTAGTCACCGCACCGGCCGTCACGGCACCGGCCGCTACCCCGGCTGCCGTCTCCGCACCCGTCGATGGCTCGGCCGACAACCTTGTCGACAACCTTGTCGGAGGGCTCGTCCGCGGCCTCGACGCCTTCCTGGCGGATCCGGGGAGCCCCGCGCCTCCCACCGCCGCGTACTACACCGGAACCGTGGACACCCCGGCCCCGGCCCCGACCCCGAGTGCGACTCTGACCCCGGTCACGCTCGCGTACGTATTCAGCGGGCAGGGCGGCGGCAGGCCCGGAATGGCCGCGGCGCTCGCAGCCCGCTTCCCCGTGGTGGCCGACGTCCTGGAGCGGTGCGCCCGTATCCATCAGGAGGAGACCGGGGAGTCGGACTTCCTCGACCGGATCGTCGGTGGCCGGGGCCCGGAGAGGTGGGACACCGACTTCGCCCAGCCCGCGCTGTTCGCCCTGCAGGTGGCACAGGCCCGGCTCTGGCAGGGGTTCGGTGTGCGACCGTCGGCCGTCGCCGGGCACAGTGTCGGGGAGTACGCGGCCCTGTGCGTCGCGGGAGCCCTGTCGCCGGAGGACGGTATGCGGCTCCTCTGCCGCAGGGGCCGGCTCATGCAGGACACCGAACCCGGCGCGATGCTGGCCGTGTTCGCCCCGCCGGAACACGTACGGCGGCTGATCGGGGACATCGACCCGACGCGGTACGGGCGTCTCGAACTGGCGGTGTCCAACGGTCCCACGCATCACGTCGTCGCCGGTCCGCCGGCCGCGGTCGAGGCGGCCCGGGCCTGGCTGGCCGAGCACGACGTGGCAGGCGAGCAGCTCCCCGTCGACCGCGCCTTCCACACGGCGCTGCTCGACCCGATGCTCGACGAACTGCACGCTGCTGTGGGCAAGGCCGAACTCCGGCCCGTACAGGTGGAGTTCGTGAGCGGACTGGACGGTACGGCGTATCCCGTGGGCTGGCTGCCCGACGCCGATTACCTCGTACGGCAGGCGCGGCGCACCGCGGACTTCCACGCCGTGCTGCGCACGCTCGCGCCCAGGGGTGCCCTGGTCGAACTGGGGCCCGGCGCGCCGCTGACCGGCATGGCCCGCCGTGCCGTGCCGGAGACCCTCTGCGTGCCGACTCAGGGCCGCGGCGCCGACACCGACGGCGTGTGGACGGCGGCGGCCCGTCTGCACTGTGCCGGGGTGGACCTCGACTGGGCGGCTCTCCTGGAGGGCTGCGGGGGGCGCCGGATTCCGCTGCCCGTGTACCCGTTCCAGCACCGGTCGTACTGGACCGGCCCGCCACCGCATCCCGGTCCGGGAGTGGACCGATTACCTGCAAAGGAAGGTTCAGTGGAGGACGGCATGACCGAACAGGCAGTACTCGAACGCGTACGGGAGCTCACGGCCCGGCATCTCGGCTACCGCGCCGACGAGCTCGGCGCCGGGCAGACGTTCGTCGGCCTCGGAGCGGATTCGCTGCAACTCATCGGGTTGCTGCGGCAGTTGGAGAGCGAGTTCGGCGTGCGGACATCCGTCCGGGAGGTTCTTGAGGAGGCGGGCACGCCTGAGCTCACGGCTCGTCTGATCGCCGCGCGGGCGGGGCGGTTGGCTTCGCGGGCGGAGGGTGGGCCGGTCGACGTTGGCACGGGCGTTGCGGCTGGGCTTGCGGCTGGGCTTGCGCCTGCCGCTGCCGCTGCCGCCGCCGCTGCTTCGGCTCCCGCTTCTGCCTCTGCTCCCGCTCACGCTCCTGCTCTTGCCTCCGTTCCCGCTCCTGCGTCCGTGTCTGCTCCTGCCCCGAATCCTGCTCCTGCTTCTGGGCTTGCCTCGGCGTCTGCCCTTGCCGCAGGGCCCGCGCTCGCGCCTGCGGCTGTGCCTGCCCCAGCGGCCGTGCCGGCTGCGGCGACCGCCTCGGCTCCCGTGGCCCCGGCTCCCGCCGCCCCGGCGCCCGTCGGCCCGGAGCACGCGCTCCGCTCCGAGGTCGCCGAGCTCCGGCGGCAGATCGATCTGCTCGCCGAGACGCAGGCGGCCATGGTGACCCAGCTCTCCGAGGCGATAGCCCTGCTCGGCGCCGAGCGTGCCCGATGAGTACGACGGCGGCCGACCGGGCCGCGGAACTCTCCCGGAAGCTGACGGCACAACTCGCGGCGGCCAAGCGACACTTGGCGGCGACGCCGCCCGGACCAGCCTCGACGCCCCCTCGGGCCCCGGCCCCGGCGGCAACCGCACCCGCAGCCTCGGCCCCGACTCCCGTCGCACCCACCACCACACCGGCCCCGCTCTCTCCACCGCCACCCACCCTCCACGGCCCCCGAGTAACCCTCCCCGAAGGCTCAGGCATGGTCGGCGAGGGCGCCGACGCGGATGCCGGTCAGCGGGCGCATGCCGTCGAGCTAGGGCGCAGGCTGGCCGAACGGACGGGCACATCCAAGGAGTTGGCCCAGCGGCAGCGTGCCGTGCTGGCGGACAGCCGGGCGGTCGTCGGGTTCCGTCGTTCGACGAGGGAGACGCTGTACCCCCTCGCGGCC
>NZ_LIQZ01000584.1:0-1688 GCF_001418655.1 Streptomyces phaeochromogenes
GGCCGAGACCGGGGCCGGGGCGGGCGAGGCCGGCCGCGTCACGTCCGCGGACTCCGGCCGCACGGCGGTGTCCCGTACGAGCGCCGCCCCGCCCGACACCATGGCGCCCAGGATCCGGTCGAGGTCGCCCAGACAGTCCCGTACCGTCGACGCGTCGAAGAGATCGGCGTCGTAGCGGATGCGCAGCCGCAGCCCCGGACCCGTACGGACGGCCATCAACCCCATCTCCAGCGGCGCCGATTCGGAACCGCCGTCGACCGCTTCGGCGTACAGCCCCGGTAGCCGGATCCCGGCCAGCGGAGCGGTGTCCAGGTCCGCCGAGACGGTGATCAGGGGGCGCGGGTTGCCGGGGTCGGGGTTGACGGCGGCGAGGAGCGCGTCCAGGTCGACGTGCTGATGGGCGTCGGCCGCGAACAGCGCGTCCCGGGTGGCCCGTACGGCGTCGGTCAGCGGTGTCGACTCCGTGAGCGTGGCCCGCAGCGGAAGCAGCGCGACGTGGAATCCCACCGTGCCGGTGGTCTCCGGGGTGCGGCGCCCGAAGGTCGAGCCCACGACGAACTCGTCCTGGCCCGAGCGCTCGCGCAGCACCAGTTGCCAGGCGGTGAGGAGCGAGGCGAAGAGCGTGACGCCCTGTCGGCCGCTCCACTCCTGCAGTGCCGCCGTGCGGACGCCGTCGAGGCGGATCTCGGCGGCGGCCCCGCCACCCGCCACCCGACGGCCGCGGGGGCGCCGGGTGGGCAGCGCGGGCACCGGCGGCAGCGGATCGAGGTACCGCCGCCACCACTCCAGGTCGGCGGGGTCCCGGTCGGGCTCGGCGGCGCCGACCGTGCTGCCCGCGGGCGCCGCGAACCGCGCGGGGCGGCCCTCGACCGCGGCCTTGTAGAACTCCTCCAGATCGGCCGCGAGGATGCCGGCCGAGTGGGCGTCGGTGACGATGTGGTGCAGCCCGAGTACGAGCACATGGTCGTCGTCGGCGAGCGTCAGGAGCCGTGGGGTGAACAGCGGGCCCTCGGCGAGGTCGTACGGCCGCGTGCTCTCTTCCCGCAGCACCGCCGCGACGGCCGCGTCGAGCTCGTCGGGCCCCGGCGCCGGTGAATCGGTCAACTGCCCCCGGACGTCGGTCACTCGGAGCGGGACGCGCCGTCCGTGCCGTACGACCTGCAGCACGGTCTCGTCGCCACCGCCCGGGCGGAACACGGTCCGCAGGCCCGCGTGCCGCTCGACCAGCCCGTCGACTGCGGCGGCCAGCGCCTCCACGTCCAGCGGGCCGCGCAGCCGTACCGCCTGGATCTCGTTGTACGCGGCCGGGTCGCCGATCAGCTGGGAGGCGAGCCAGATCCGGCGCTGGGCGTCGGTCGCGGGAGCGGAGACGTCGGCGTCCGGAAGGGCGGGCGCGGCGACATCGTTGCCAGGAGGGGTGGTGGCCGGCCCCGCGTCCTGGTGGCGCTCGCGCAGCGCGTCAAGGTGTTCGAGCCCGGTACGCATCAGGTCGGCGGGCATGCCGAAGTCGACGAGGGCGGCGATCTCGTCGACGCCCGCCTCGTAGAGCGCGTCCACCACGGGCGCGCAGGTCTCCGGCGTACCGATCAGGGCCCGCTCGTCGCAGTACCCGTCGTACGCCCGGCGGAAGAGGTACTCCAGGTCCTCCTCGCTCGCCGTGGCCAGGTCACGCGGATCGCCGCCCGGCG
>NZ_LIQZ01000584.1:1720-2478 GCF_001418655.1 Streptomyces phaeochromogenes
GGTCGAGGCCGTGCTGCTCGCGGGCCTTGCGGTAGTGGCCGATGTTCTCGGCGAGTTCGGCGACCGTCTGGTTCATCAGGTTGGTGACGATGCCGAGACCGCGCCGCGCCGCCTCCTCGTACGACTCACGCCGTCCCGAGGTGGCGAGGAACATGGGTGGCATGTCCTGCACCGGGCGCGGGTGGATACGTACCGCCGTCTCCCCGCCGTCCCCGGTCCGCCGCGTCAGGGTGCCGCCGCTCCACAGCGTCCGTACGTCGTCGAGGTGGGCGAAGCCGATCTCCTTGCGGCGGGCGAAGCGGTCCGGGTGGAGGGCGAAGTCCTGGGCGTGCCAGCCGGTGGCGCAGCCGATGCCGACCCGGCCGCCGGAGAGGTTGTCGACGACCGACCACTCCTCGGCGATCCGGACGGGGTCGTGCAGCGGCAGTACGACGGAGCCCGCGTTCAGCCGGATCCGGGTGGTCTCCCGGGCCAGCGCGGCGGCGAGCACGGACGGGTTGGGGAAGAGGCCGCCGAAGGAGTGGAAGTGCCGCTCCGGCACCCAGAGGGAACTGAAGCCGCGCTCGTCGGCGAAGCGGGCCGTCTCGATGATCTGGTCGTAGGCGTCGGAGGGGTGGGGTGCTTCCGGTCGGCCGCCCGCGGTTCCTTCCTTGCCGGCCGCGGGCTCCTCCGCATCCGGGTAGTCGCCGAAGAAGTACAGGCCGAAATCGGCGGCCGGGCGGGGGCGCGTGGCCTTCGACTGCGGGCGGGAACGAGGG
>NZ_LIQZ01000585.1 GCF_001418655.1 Streptomyces phaeochromogenes
ACCGGACAACGCGGCCCACCCCCACGCCCCCGGTGCGAGGATGGGCCTCGGACGACGCACCCCCGGAGGGCAACCGAACATGACCCAGAAAGTCGCAGTGCTCGGCACCGGCAAGATCGGCGAGGCCCTGCTCAGCGGAATGATCCGAGCCGGCTGGGACCCCGCCGACCTCTTGGTCACGGCCCGCCGCCCCGAACGCGCCAAGGAACTCCAGGAGCGACACGGCGTCACCCCGGTCACCAACGCCGAGGCGGCCAAGAGTGCCGACACCCTGATCCTCACGGTCAAGCCCCAGGACATGGGCACCCTCCTCGACGAACTCGCCCCGCACGTCCCCACCGACCGCCTGGTCATCAGCGGCGCCGCGGGCATCCCCACCTCCTTCTTCGAGGAGCGCCTCGCCCAGGGCACCCCCGTCGTCCGTGTCATGACGAACACCCCCGCCCTCGTCGACGAGGCCATGTCCGTCATCTCCGCCGGCAGCCACGCCACCGCCGAGCACCTCGCCCATGCCGAGGAGATCTTCGGCGCGGTCGGCAAGACCCTCCGCGTCCCCGAGTCCCAGCAGGACGCCTGCACCGCCCTCTCCGGCTCGGGTCCGGCGTACTTCTTCTACCTGGTCGAGGCCATGACCGACGCCGGCATCCTGCTCGGCCTGCCCCGCGACAAGGCCCACGACCTCATCGTCCAGTCCGCGATCGGCGCCGCCGTGATGCTCCGCGACAGCGGCGAGCACCCCGTGAAGCTCCGCGAGAACGTCACGTCCCCCGCGGGCACCACGATCAACGCCATCCGCGAACTGGAGAACCACGGCGTACGAGCAGCCCTCATCGCCGCCCTCGAAGCAGCCCGCGACCGCAGCCGCGAACTGGCCTCCGGCAACAGCTAGGAGGCCCGGGGCCGGACCCGCCTCCGGCCCCACCGCTCCTCGTCACATCGCCGGCAGCAGCCCGATCGCCCGGTACGCCGCGTCCACCCTCGGCCTCGCCATCTCCCTGGCCTTCGCCGCACCCTCCTGCAACACCCCCTCCACGTACGCAGGATCCGCGCACAACTCCTTGTGCCTCTGCTGTACGGGCCTGAGGAGCTCCACCACGGCCTCGGCGGTGTCCTTCTTCAAAGATCCGTACGACTCATATACACCGGCCAAGGCCTCCGGGTTCCCACTTCCACACGCCGCGAGAATCTCCAGCAGATTCGAGACCCCGGGCCGGGCCTCCCGGTCGTACGCCACGTCCCGCCCGCTGTCGGTCACGGCCCGCATGACCTTCTTCCGGATCACCTCGGGCTCGTCGAGCAGATAGACGATCCCGGGCCCCACGTCGTCGGACTTCCCCATCTTCGACGTCGGCTCCTGCAGGTTCATGACCCGAGTCGCCACCTTCGGAAGCGTGGCCCGCGGCACCACGAACGTGTGCCCGTACCGCTGGTTGAACCGCACCGCCAGATCCCGTGCCAGCTCCACGTGCTGCGCCTGGTCGTCGCCCACCGGCACCTCGTCGGTCCCGTACGCCAGGATGTCCGCCGCCATCAGCACGGGATACGTCAGCAGCGACAGCCGCACACTCCCGCCCCGCGCGCGCTCGACCGCGGCCTTCTCCTTGTACTGGATCATCCGCCGCATCTCGCCGTCCGTGGCCACACACTCCAGCAGGTACGACAGTCGCGCGTGCTCATCCACATGACTCTGGGCGAAGACGGTGCACAGCTTCGGATCGAGCCCCGCGGCCAGCAGCAGCGTGGCCGCCTGCCTACTGAGCCTGCGCACCCGGCCGGGATCGTGGTCCACGGTCAGCGCGTGCAGGTCGACGATGCAGAACAGCGCGTCGGCCTCGTGCTGATCGACCGCACTCCAGCGCCGCATCGCCCCCAGGTAGTTCCCCAACGTCAGATGCCCGGTCGGCTTGACCCCGCTGAAGACCCGCTTCATTCCTCTACCTCCTGGTCGAGGCCGCCACCACCGCCGGCCGGCGCTCCAGGAGGGAGAAACAAGAACGGCCGCCGAGGCGGCGGCCGTTGAGTACACGCGTATGTACGGCCGCCGTCAGGCGGCCCACCACAGCTGGGTGCACGCGTGCGTAGTCATGGCCCCGAGGGTACGCCTCCAGGGCGGCTCCCGGCGTCAAGTTGACACGCCCTGGACCCCTACGTAGTGTTCTCCGAGTTGTCCGACGTGAGCGCCGACTTCGGTTGGTCCCCGGACAGCCATTCCGCAACAAGCACACAGCGATCGACGATCCGTCGTCGGACCGTTTTCATGCGCGTTTGCGAAATGAGGAATCAGCGTTCGAAAGGGCGCGACCCCGATTAGCTCGGGGGCCAGGATTCCGCTAAAGTCTCACTCGTCGGAACGGCCCAACAGCCGGGAAGACAACCCGCTCTGACCGGGAATCAGGCCCGAAAGGATCTGATAGAGTCGGAACCGCCGGAAAGGGAAACGCGAAAGCGAAAACCTGGAAAGCACCGAGGAAATCGGATCGGAAAACGGTCTGATAGAGTCGGAAACGCAAGACCGAAGGGAAGCCCGGAGGAAAGCCCGAGAGGGTGAGTACAAAGGAAGCATCCGTTCCTTGAGAACTCAACAGCGTGCCAAAAATCAACGCCAGATATGTTGATACCCCGTCCATCGCATTATGTGGTGGGTGGAGGTTCCTTTGAAAAAGTCCTGCCGGGCTAACACCTGGTAGGCGCACAGCGAGGACGCTGTGAACGATCGGGCTTATTCCGCTCGACTGTTCCGCTCTCGTGGTGTCATCCCGATTACGGGAATACATTCACGGAGAGTTTGATCCTGGCTCAGGACGAACGCTGGCGGCGTGCTTAACACATGCAAGTCGAACGATGAAGCCCTTCGGGGTGGATTAGTGGCGAACGGGTGAGTAACACGTGGGCAATCTGCCCTTCACTCTGGGACAAGCCCTGGAAACGGGGTCTAATACCGGATAACACTCGCCGAGGCATCTCGGTGGGTTGAAAGCTCCGGCGGTGAAGGATGAGCCCGCGGCCTATCAGCTTGTTGGTGAGGTAGAAGCCGACC
>NZ_LIQZ01000586.1 GCF_001418655.1 Streptomyces phaeochromogenes
CCCGCACCCCCCGCCAAGCGCCGGACGGCTACACGTACCGCTCAAGAATCGAAGACTCAGCCAACCGAGAAAGCCCCTCCCGCACACTACGAGCCCGAGCCTCCCCCACCCCATCCACGGTCTGCAGATCATCCACACTCGCAGCGAGCAGCTTCTGCAACCCACCGAAGTGCTCGACAAGCCGGTCGATAATGGCCCCCGGCAACCGCGGCACCTTGGCCAACAACCGGAACCCGCGGGGCGAAACCGCGGAGTCGAGCGCCTCGGGCGACCCCGTGTACCCCAACGCCCGAGCCACCGTAGGCAGTTCGAGAAGCTCCGCATGGGTGAGCGCGTCGAGCTCGAACAACGCCTCGTCAACGGTCCGCGACCGCTTGGCAGTCGGCTCGGGCACATAGTCCCGCACGACAAGCTCCCGCTCGGGCTCGACCCCGGCGATCAACTCGTCCAGCTGAAGCGCGAGCAGCCGCCCGTCCGTGCCCAACTCGACCACGTACTCGGCGATCTCGGTCGCGATCCGGCGCACCATCTCCAGCCGCTGGGCGACCGCGGACACGTCCCGGACGGTGACCAGGTCCTCGATTTCGAGGGCGGACAACGTGCCGGCGACCTCGTCGAGCCGGAGCTTGTACCGCTCCAGCGTGGCCAGCGCCTGGTTCGCGCGGGAGAGGATCGCGGCCGAGTCCTCCAGGACCCGCCGCTGCCCGTCCACGTACAGCGCGATCAGCCGCATGGACTGGGAGACGGAGACGACGGGGAAGCCGACCTGCTTGCTCACCCGGTCCGCCGTGCGGTGCCGGGTACCCGTCTCCTCCGTGGGGATGGTGGGGTCGGGCACCAGCTGCACACCGGCCCGCAGGATCTTGGTGATGTCCTTGTCGACGATGATGCCGCCGTCGAGCTTGCACAGCTCGCGCAGCCGGGTCGCCGTGAACTCGACGTCCAGCACGAAACCGCCGCTGCACATCGCCTCGACGGTCTTGTCCCAGCCGAGCACGATGAGCCCGCCTGTGTTGCCGCGGAGGATGCGCTCCAGGCCGTCACGCAGCCCTGTGCCGGGTGCCACGGCGCTGAGTGAGGTGCGCATCAGGCCATCGGCACCGGAACTCCCGGCGGACTTGCCGGGAACTGCTGCCCGGTCGTTGGCTGCCACTGCACTCCTCCGGTCGCAGGTGTCTGGGGGCGCCCTGAGTTCGTACGGACGGGCGAGACCTGGGCAAAGTCTACCGGCGCTCTTCCTCGTCCCGTGGGGCCTCTCGCCGACGCGACCTCGGGAGGACCCTCAGGGCGTCCCCCATGTCGGCGACTTCCAGGACCTTCATGCCGGCGGGGATCTTGCCCGGATCGTTCGGAACGAGGGCGTGGGTGAAGCCCAGACGATGGGCCTCGGCGAGTCTGCGCTGGACGCCCGTGACCCGTCTGACCTCGCCCGCGAGGCCCACTTCGCCGATCGCGACGAGGTTCTTGGGCAGCGGGGTGTCGCTCGCGGCGCTGGCCAGCGCGAGCGCGATCGCGAGGTCCGCGGCGGGCTCGGTGAGCTTCACACCGCCGACCGTCGCGGTGTAGATGTCCCGCTTCCCGATGGCACTGATCCGGCCGCGCTGCTCCAGAACGGCGAGCATCATCTGGACCCGGGAGGTCTCCAGACCGGAGGTCGTACGCCTCGGCGTGGGGATCTGGGTGTCCACGGTGAGCGCCTGGACCTCGGCCACCAGGGGACGGCGGCCTTCCAGGGTGACGGTCAGACAGGTGCCGGGGACGGGCTCGGCACGGCGGGTGAGGAACAGGCCGCTCGGGTCGGTCAGACCGGTGATGCCCTCGTCGTGCAACTCGAAGCAGCCGACCTCGTCCGTCGTCCCGTAACGGTTCTTGACGCCCCGTACGAGCCGAAGGCGCGCGTGCCGGTCGCCCTCGAAGCTCAGGACGACGTCCACGAGGTGCTCCAGGAGCCGCGGTCCCGCGATGGCGCCGTCCTTGGTGACATGGCCCACCAGCAGGGTGGCCATGCCGCGCTCCTTGGAGGCACGGATCAGGGCGCCGGCCACCTCGCGGACCTGGGACATGCCTCCGGGGGCGCCGTCGATCTCCGGAGAGGCCACCGTCTGCACGGAGTCGACGATGAGCAGGGACGGCTTCACCGCGTCCAAGTGGCCGAGGACCGCGGCCAGATCGGTCTCCGCCGCCAGAAACAGGTGGTCGTCGATCGCCTTGATGCGGTCGGCGCGCAGCCGGACCTGGCTCGCCGACTCCTCACCCGTGATGTAGAGCGTGCGGTGCTCGTCGCTGGCCGCCTTCGCCGCCACGTCCAGCAGCAGCGTGGACTTGCCGACACCCGGCTCGCCCGCCACCAGCACGACCGCGCCCGGTACGAGCCCGCCGCCGAGCACCCGGTCCAGCTCGGGCACGCCGGTCGAGCGGGCGGTCGCCTGCCGGCCGTCGACCTGGCCGATGGGCAGCGCGGACGTGGTGACCCGGCCGGGGGCCGTCGTCCGCACCGCGGGCGCGCCGTACTCGTCGATCGTCCCCCAGGCCTGGCATTCGGGGCAGCGGCCGAGCCACTTGGCCGCCTGCCAGCCGCACTCGGTGCAGCGGTAGGACGGCCGGTCCTTCGCGGTCTTCGTACGGGCAGCCATGACACGAACCGTAACCGCCGCCACTGACAGCGCGGTGCCGGTCAGTTCCGCGCCTGATGCCGATAACCGGGCACCCTTCACAAACCGCCCACGGCTCGTCAGGAACACGCCATGGAATTCAGGGTTCCTGTCCCCTTATGAGGGATCGTTTCACCCGTACGGATTAAATGTGCGCAAGCAGCAAGAAGGGGCCACCGCCCGGCCCCTACGGTCGCACGGGTGATGAGCCGCAGTCCCGAGACCTCGACCCGCACCACCAGCGCACACCGGGCGCACCGCGAGGCGCGCGACCGGGCGGCGGCGCGCACGCTGGCGCAGTGCCCGCCTCCGCGCTACGAGCCGTACCTGGACGGTCTGTTCACCTACTGCCTGTCCGTCCTGTGCGACCACGACACGGCGACCGCCGCCCTCGGCGACGTACTCGCGCTCGCCGAGCGCCGAGGGCAGCGCGGCCCGGAGGCACCCGACGACCGCAGGGCCTGGCTGTACGCCCTCGCCCGCTGGTCGTGCCTGCGCAAGCTCGCCGAGGCCAAGCAGAAACGTCATGGCGCCCATGCGCTGGGACGATCCGAGGGCGCGCACGCCTCCGGCCGCCCCCAGAGTGCGTACGGCGACGGCCGGTCCCAAGGCGCGTACGCAGGCGTCCACCGAGCCGCCGCCGCGGTCGCCGACCGCCCCGCCGACCGTCCCGCCGACCGTCCCGGCGGGCAGACAGCCGACCGGGCGGCCGACCGCGCCTCCGACCGGACCGCGGACCCGTCCGCCGACCTCCTCTCCGCCGCCGAGGAGGACCGTCGCCGTCGTGAACTCGCGCTGCTGGCCTGGCCGGAGGCCGCCGGTACGACGCCCGAACAGCGTGAGGCGCTCGAACTGGCCGTGCGGCACCAGCTCGCCGCGCACGAGGTCGCCGCCGTCCTCGGCATGGACCTGGCAGCCGCGCGCGTGCGCTCGACCTCGCAGGCGGCCGTCGCGAGGAGTTCGCGCGCGGCTGCCAGGTCC
>NZ_LIQZ01000587.1:0-364 GCF_001418655.1 Streptomyces phaeochromogenes
TCGTGCCCGGGCACGACGACCACCCGAAGCCCGAGCTGCTCGACCATGCTCGCGTCATCGGTGACGTTCTCGGTGACGGTCTCGTGCGCGCGCACGAGCGTGTCACGGTCGAACCCCTGCGGAGTCTGCACGGCCCGCAGCAGCGCCCGCTCCGGCGTGGCGACCACGGGCTCGGGCTCCCCGGCCACCCCCGCGGGCTCGACCTGCTTGACGGTGTCCGCGAGAGGCAGCGCGGGCACGACGGCGGGAGCCCCGTCCCGTACGGCCTCGATGACGGCATCGACCGTGTCGACGGGCACCAGCGGGCGCGCCGCGTCGTGCACGAGCACGATGTCGATCCCGGGCGGCAGCGCGTCGAGCCCTA
>NZ_LIQZ01000587.1:415-2448 GCF_001418655.1 Streptomyces phaeochromogenes
GCGCGCACCGCGTGGATGAGCATGGGGGTGCCATTCAGCGCGCGAAGCGCTTTGGGAGCGCCCGGACCAAGGCGTACGCCCCGGCCGGCGGCCGGAATCACGGCCGCCGTACGGGCCTCGGACGGCGAAGGGCGCGAATCGTCAGACATCGGTTCCTGTCAGGTTTGTATGCTCGGCCGACGTGGGTATGGCCTGGGCGTGGTACCCCCGACCGAAGGTTGGGGGAGTGCCGGGCGCGACGCCTTGACCGGACCCTTCCGTGACATTCGGTCGAGCCGCTGCCCGGGCCCGGCACGCCAAGTATCGGGGCCGTGAATGTTCGCCGAGAAATCGGCCATGAATGTTCTGGAGCACCGAGAGCAAGGTATCCGGGTACGAACATGCCGCAGCGCCCGGCGACAATGGATACGTCATCGGGCACCGCGGCATTTCATTGCGCCGAACCACTCGTTTCGCCTCTGGTCAGAAAGCGATCAGAGCGCGGACGGGCGTCAGGACGCGAGGACCTCGTCGAGCAGTGCCTCGGCCTTGTCCTCGTTCGTGTTCTCCGCGAGGGCGAGCTCGCTCACCAGGATCTGGCGGGCCTTGGCGAGCATGCGCTTCTCGCCGGCGGAGAGTCCACGCTCGCGCTCACGACGCCACAGGTCACGGACCACTTCCGCAACCTTGATGACATCGCCGGAGGCGAGCTTCTCGAGATTTGCCTTGTAACGACGCGACCAGTTCGTGGGCTCCTCGGCATACGGCGCGCGCAGTACCTCGAAGACCCGGTCCAGCCCGTCCTGACCGACCACATCACGTACGCCGACGAACTCCGCATTGTCCGCTGGCACACGTACCGTCAGGTCACCCTGGGCGACCTTCAGCACCAAGTAGGTCTTGTCCACGCCTTTGATCTGGCGAGTTTCGATAGCCTCGATCAGCGCGGCCCCGTGATGGGGATAGACCACGGTGTCGCCAACCTTGAACGTCATGTGACAGGTACCCCTTCCGTGGCTATCCAGGGTAACACGGAAACCGCGTGTTCTGAATGGCGTTTTCGCAGGTCAGGGCATATCTCGGGGCTTGACAATCGCGACATGAACGTGCTGCGGAGGGGCAGCGGAGGACGGTATTCGCAGGTCGGAGCGGCTCTCCACGCGGAGGGAAACGCGCACGTTACAACACCCCGAGACCCCGCTCACGTGCCTGAACGTCCAGATTTGTCGGGTTCCGAGAGCCCACGTTCCGCTACTCCGTTCGGTGAGCGGAGTCGAGTACGAGGAGAATCCGGAATTGATCACGGCGGCGGAAGGCGCGTCGAAGATCAGCCGGAGAGTCGGACCGGGAGTCACCCGAAGATCGACCGAAGATCGACCGAAGAGAGCCCGGAGATCGACCGAAGATCCGCGGAAGATCGACGGAACACCGGGCGAAGATCGATTTCCTGGATCGCCATGCATTCCTTACGGGATATCCGCAAGAGCCGGACGGGCGACTTACCGATGCTTCTTATGTGAATGGCGGACCGGTGCGCGCCCAATGCAACCGCCGAGTGCGTCGAGCGGCGAGAACAACGGTGGAAGACAGGGGCGGACGGGGGCGGACAGGGGAAGGCTCGATCCGGCCGGACAGCACCCACCGGCCGCTAGAGGCGGGTCGGGTGCGGTGGCACGGGAACGGCTCGGTAACCTAAGGCCGCTGACAGACCCTTAGGGCGGCTTTATGCAGGAGCCGCTCTGCTTCGCCCACGTTCAAGGAGTTGCCGCCGCCGTGAGCAGCAGCCTTCGACGCGGCACAATCGCCGCCGCCGCCATCGCGTTCTCGGTCGCCTCGCTCGCCGCATGCGGTGCCGGCAACAAGGCCCAGACGCTGGAGATCAAGCCGGACAACGCCGCCACCAGCGTCGGTGACATCAAGCTTCAGAGTGTCGTCGTCGTGACCCAGCCCGAGCTGGAGTCGACCGGTCCCGCCGTCGTCTCCGCGACCGTGTTCAACGACGGCCCCACCGCCCAGACGCTCGACTCCATCGCCGTGGAGGGCATCTCCAAGCC
>NZ_LIQZ01000587.1:2475-2649 GCF_001418655.1 Streptomyces phaeochromogenes
CGACGACGGCGACGCGCAGCCGGTCACCTTCACCTTCAGCAAGACCGGTGACGTGACGCTGAAGGCGTTCGTGGTGCCCGCCGAGAGCTACTTCTCCAAGTGGGGCCCGACCGAGATCCCCACGACGCCGTCCGCGAAGCCCTCCACCTCGGGCTCGCCGTCCGGCTCGACGAG
>NZ_LIQZ01000588.1 GCF_001418655.1 Streptomyces phaeochromogenes
GACGGATCTCGAACGACACGCGCGCGTGCGGCATGGCGAGCGAGGCGAGTTCGGCGGTCACGGCGGCGGCGAAGCGCTCGGCGGCCTCCGTACGGGCGTCCGTCAACGCCTGTGCCAGCCCGCCCAGTTCGGCCCGCAGCGCGTCCCGCTCGGCCGTCAGCTCGCCGAGCCGGTCGTCGTCGCCGTCCAGCTCCAGGAGCCGTGCGACTCCTTGTTCCGCCCAGGTCAGTACGCCGGCTGTGCCCTCGCCGGACTCGCCGTACTTGCGGGTCAGCGCGGTGAGCGCGGCGCGCCGCTCCTCGACCGCGGCGAGCCGCAGCGGGTCGGCGTCGAGGTCGTCGGCGTACCCCGCCAGCTCCCCCGCCACATCGCCCAGCAGGATCCCGATCTCCCCGATGCGGCCTGCCAGCGCGCCGAGCGCCGCGTCGTGGGACCGTACGGCCTCCAGGGCCCGGTGCGCGCCCGCGACGAGCGTCGTGGCGTCGATGCCCTCCGGGTCCTCGGGATTGCCCGCGAGGGCGCCGTGCGCGGCCGTGGCGGCGGACGCGAGCGCCTCCGCGTGTCCGAGCCGCTCGGCCTCGGCCGCCAGCTCGACGTCCTCGCCCGCCCGCGGCTCCACCGCGGCGATCTCGTCGAGCCCGAAGCGCAGCATGTCGGCTTCCTGGGCACGCTCCCGCGCGCGCGTGGTGATCTCGTCCAGCTCGGTGGAGATGGCGCGCAGCCGTCGGTAGGCGCCCGCGTACTTGGCGAGCGGCACGGCGACGGCGTCGCCCGCGTACCGGTCGAGGGCCTGCCGCTGACGGGACAGCTTGAGCAGCCCCTGCTGGTCGGTCTGGCCGTGCACGGCCACCAGGTCGTCGGCGAGCTCGGCGAGCAGCCCCACCGGCACGCTGCGCCCGCCGAGGTGCGCACGCGAGCGCCCCTCGGCGGAGACGGTACGGCTGATGAGCAGCACGCCGTCGTCGAGCTCGGCGCCGGCCTCCTCGGCCCGTAGGACGGCCGAGGCGCCGTCGGGCACGGAGATCCGTCCCTCCACGACCGCGTTCTTGGCCCCGATCCGCACGAGGGCCGGGTCGGCGCGCCCGCCCAGCAGCAGGCCCAGGCTGGTGACCACCATCGTCTTGCCCGCGCCGGTCTCACCGGTCACGGCGGTGAAGCCGGGTGACAGCTCGACGACCGCGTCGTCGATGACTCCGAGCGACCGTATCCGCATCTCCTCCAACACGGACATGACCATACGAGGTTTCCCCCACCCGGCGCGACGCCGCCCCAGTCCCTCCACATAAGCCCTGGTGCGGTTGACCGAATTGCCCGTTCCCCGCGCCCCTCTTCCAAGGGGCACGGGGAACTGCGCGGCCAGCCCCTGCCGACCCGCACCAAACCAACGACATCCCCCCCCCGGCTCCCTGCGGAGCACTCAGTGCGGAGCGCCCCGCCAACCCGCCACCGGCAGCGCGAACTTGGCGACGAGCCGGTCGGTGAACGACGCGTGGTGCAGCCGCGCCAACCGCACCGGCACCGCGCCGCGCCGGACCTCCACCCGCGCACCGGGCGGCAGCTCGATCGTGCGGCGGCCGTCGCACCACAGCACCCCGGGCGGGATGTGCGGCAGGACCTCCACGGCCAGCACCGAGTTCGGCGAGGTCACCAGGGGCTTGGCGAAGAGGGCGTGCGCGCTGATCGGCACCATGAGCAGCGCCTCGACCTCCGGCCACACCACGGGACCGCCCGCGGAGAACGCGTACGCCGTCGACCCGGTCGGCGTCGACAGGACGATCCCGTCGCACCCGAACCCGGTCACCGGCCGCCCGTCGATCTCCAGCACGACCTCAAGGAGCTTCTCGGCCCCCGCCTTCTGCACGGCGGCCTCGTTGAGCGCCCAGTCCGTGTGGACGACATCGCCGTTGCTGTGCACGACGACGTCGACGGTCATGCGCTCCTCGACCTCGTACGCCTTCGTCACCACCCGGTCGACGACCTTGTCGAGGTCGTCGCGCTCGGCCTCCGCGAGGAAGCCGACACGCCCGAGGTTGACGCCCAGCATGGGCACCCCGGAGGCGCGGGCGAACTCGGCGCCGCGCAGCAGCGTCCCGTCACCGCCGAGGACGATCAGCAGCTCACACCCGTCCAGGCACTCCGGTGTCGCCTCCTTGACGAGCTCCACACTCTCCGGGAGCGGCAGATCGGCCGCCTCCGCCTCCAGGACCCGTACGCCGAGACCGGAACGCACCAGCCCCTCGACGACGAGCTCGGCACTGCGGATGGCCGCGGGCCGTCCGGTGTGGGCGAGCAGAAAAACAGTACGAGCTCGGGTCTGTGTCAACGCGGCCCCTCCGCCACTGCACGGTCAACGTCGGCCGGGTCCAGTGCGGGTGCCCCGGCACGCAGCCACAGAAAGTACTCGACATTCCCCGAGGGCCCGGGCAACGGACTGGCCGTCACGCCGTTCACCCCGAGTCCCAGTTCCCCCGCCTGGCGGGCCACGCCGCGTACGGCGTCCGCCCGTAGCTCGGGGCTGCGTACGACTCCGCCGCTCCCGAGCCGTTCCCTGCCCACCTCGAACTGCGGCTTGACCATCATCACCAGGTCGGCTCCGGGTGCCGCGCACCGCACAAGGGCGGGCAGCACCAGGCCGAGCGGGATGAAGGACAAGTCACCGACAACAAGATCCACCGGCTCCCCATCGATCGCCTCCAACGTCAACTCGCGTACGTTCGTACGGTCCTTGACGGTGACGCGTTCATCACTCTGAAGAGACCAGGCCAACTGCCCGTACCCGACGTCCACGGCGACGACGTGGGCGACACCCGCGCGCAGTAGTACATCGGTGAACCCGCCGGTCGAGGCGCCGGCGTCCAGAGCCCGCCGTCCCTCGACCGCCAGGCCGAGCGGTACGAAGGCCTCCAGCGCCCCGGCGAGCTTGTGGCCGCCGCGCGAGACGTAGTCGGGATCGTCGTCGTCCTGGGTGACCAGGATGGCGGCGGCGGTCTCCACCTGGGTGGCGGGTTTGGTCGCGAGGGTCTTGCCTACAGTGACCCGCCCGGCGGCGATCAGCTGCCCGGCGTGTTCGCGCGAGCGGGCGAGTTTACGTCGGACCAGTTCGGCGTCGAGGCGGCGTCGTGCCACTCCTGCCACGTTCGGTTCAGCTCCTGTTGCTGTCGTTGCTGCTGTACGGCGCAGGGGGCCCCGGAGGTCCCGGGCGGGCGTCGAGCGCGGTGAGCGCGTCGCGCAGCCCCCTGTGCACATCCTCGTACACCTCCACGTGGCCGTCCGTGGCGAGGTGGTCCACATCGGCCAACCGGTCGAGCTGGGCGTCGGCCTCGGCGTTGCCCGTGGGCGTACGCGGCACGTGGAGGGGGGCGGGGGCAGCGGGGTCGTCCTCGGGTTCCGGGGCGGGCCCTGCCTCGGTCTGAGGTTCGGACTCGCCTTCGGGCTCGGGCCCGGCCACGGCCTCGGGGTCCGCGGACGGCACCGGC
>NZ_LIQZ01000589.1 GCF_001418655.1 Streptomyces phaeochromogenes
GGCCGGGAGTGGCGGGTGGACCGAAGATCACCGATCCTGGCGCGTACCTCTCCTTCACGCCCGTGCCGGGGGCCTTCGCGCTGGTCGGAGCGCCGGTGGTGGTCAGCCCTGACGACCACCCCGGAGTCGTACGGGTGGCAGGGGATCTGCGGGACGACATCGAGCGGGTCACGGGGGTGCGGCCGGGTTCGGCGGTGGCGCGGGAGGTCGTGCTCGTCGGGACGATCGGGCGCAGTCCGCTGATCGACGGGCTCGTCGCGGCCGGGAAACTCGACGTCCGCGGGATCCGGGGCAGGTGGGAGACCTCGCTGCAGACCGTGGTCGAGCGGCCGATGCCGGGCGTGGAGCGGGCCTTCGTCGTCGCGGGCAGTGATCCGCGCGGCACGATCTTCGGGGCGTACGACGTCTCGTACGGGATCGGGGTCTCGCCCTGGTACTGGTGGGACGACGTGCGGCCGGTGCGGCGGAGCGAGGTGTATGTGCTGCCGGGGCGGTACAGCCAGGGCACGCCGGCGGTGAAGTACCGCGGGGTCTTCATCAACGACGAGAACCCGGCGCTGGGAACGTGGGCGCCCGCGTTCTTCGGGCCGGGGAAGGCGCCCGGCCATCCCGGTGGCTTCAACGCGGACTTCTACGCCAGGATCTTCGAGGTGCTGCTGCGGCTGAAGGCGAACTATCTGTGGCCGGCGGTGTGGGGGCGGGCGTTCGCCGAGGACGACCCTGAGAATCACGCCAGGGCGAAGGCGTACGGGATTGTCATGGGCACGTCCCATGAGGCGCCGATGATGCGGGGCATCGAGGAGTGGAACCGGCATGCGGTGCCGGCCGTGCGCGACAGCGCGGGGAATGTGGTGACGCCGGGGAGCGATCCCTACGGAGGTACTGGGGAGTGGTCGTTCCGGCGCAACTCCGAGGCGATCAAGGCGTATTGGCGCGAGGGTGTGCGGCGCATGGTCGACCAGGACTTCGAGGGTGTCGTCACGCTCGGGATGCGCGGGAACGGGGACACGAGCCTGCCCGACGGTGACGGTATCGAGCTGATGCGGGAGATCATCGCGACGCAGCGGTCGATCATCGAGGACGTCACCGGGCGCCCGGCTGCCGAGACCCCGCAGGTGTGGACGCTCTACAAGGAGGTCCAGCGGTACTGGGACCGCGGGCTGCGCGCGCCGGACGACGTGACCGTCGTGCTGACGGACGACAACTGGGGGAACATCCGCAAGCATCCGGATCCGGCGGAGGCGGAAGCGGCGGCGGGGCCAGGAGCAGGGCCGGGTGCGGAGGGGGTT